>NZ_LROR01000084.1:0-90816 GCF_001675205.1 Clostridium coskatii
GTGCGCCTTTTTTTATCAATATGGTTATTTCAAATCATAAAAATTTGTCTTTAAACTTCTAACAATGCTTTTGCAACTTCTAAACATCTTTTATTCATTTTTATCAGTGAGTTTCGCAATTACCTATATCTTATCACTAATTAATACGGATAATATAGTTAGTATTTCACAAAATTTATTTTGGTATTTTAGCTAAAATGAAAACTCCTATAATTGCTAAATTTGCAGCTGAAAGGGCTACGGATCAGGAGATTGAGAACATACGTAAGATTGAAAATAAGTTTGAAGAAGAAGCAATGAAAAAATGCCTAAACACATGAATAACCTGTACGACAGGTATTGGAAGGAATAAGAGATACTCTAAAATTTAGTTAAAATTTTTATATTTTTTTCTTCTAATGATTAAGTGTTTAATCTTTCAATCATAGCATAGACTGACGAAAATATATTTTAAAATTGTTATCTAAAATAAGCTTTAAATACTCGTTTCTAAGTATCTAGAGCTTATTTTTATTTGATGAATAATATAAAAAATAAGCCCATTGTATAAAAAATAAGTTGTATACAATGGGCAATGTTGAAGTAAATTATGAATTAAAACAAATTTTCTATTTTATTAAAAACACCTTTCCAAGACATATTATCTATAATTTGTTTTACTTTTAGGTCTTTTTTATAGTATTTATTTTTAATTTTTTCTAATTGATTTTCTATAGACTTGGAAAATTCCTTTTCAAAGTTAGGTAAGTCTTCTTCAAAAGGTTCATCTAAACTTTTCAGAGAAGGCATTTTAACATATTCTATTAAACCTTTTTTGTTAATGTAATCTCCAAAAAAATCTTTGACACCAGGCAAGTTTGTAGTTACTATTAACATGCCAGATGCAAGGGCTTCAGTTAATACTAAAGGGAGCCCTTCAAAAAAGGATGGAAATACAAAAAGATGACTTTCTCTAAAGAGCTTTGATAATTCTTTTTGAGAAATCGAACCTTTTAATATTATTCTTAATCTGCTTTCTTCAGCCATTTTTTCAATGGCTTTAAATTGGCTGCCTGTGCCAGAGCCTGCTAAAATGAGTTCTATAGAATTTCTATCTATATCTAGTTTATTATAAGATTTTATAAGGGATGGAATTCCTTTTGCAAAATTTAATTTTCCGGCATAAATAAGTTTTATCTTATCCATGTTTTTTTCAGTATCATTAGTATAGAAAATGTTTGGATTAAAACCAACTCCAACTACAGTAATTTTATTTTTGGATATTTGATATTTTTTTATTATCTCATTTTTTTGATCTTCATGCAGAGCAGCTATATTGTCTATATTTCTGCAATATTTGGATACATAATTATTAAAATTAGGAGCTAAATCCATTTGCCTTAAGTCTGTACCATGACATATTGCTATTGTTTTTATAAGTGGAAACATTTCTTTCACCATTGCGGAAAGTATCCACAAATGGTGAGTTATTATTATATCAGGTCTAAATTCTGCTACTGATTTTGTAAGAACTTCAGAAAAGGCATTTTTCCATTTGATTAGCATATCATTATCTAATTTTCTATACATAGTACTTTTATAAGGCATTATATCTGTCATACCTACTACGGGAAAAGGAAGCTTTTCTGTTTGGAAAACTACAGGATAAAACTTAACATTTTCTTTAAAGTGTATGTTAAATTCATCTGCAGGGATACCTGCTATTACAGCTTGAGAATAACCTTTTTTATCTCCCTGCTCTATTAAAGCTTGAAGATATGTACCACTGCCTGTTTTTTCAGGCCTTTGAGCTATTACATGTAGTATTTTTTTCAAATTTAACACCCACCTAATTAAATTTATATTTATTAACTCAACTTCCAATTAAATTGTTTTGTAATTTTTTTAAACTGTTAACCAACTACTTTACCAATCAACTGCATCCTGTAGTAGAACCGCAGTCAAGACATACCATGCAGGTGCCATTTCTCACCATTCTAGTGCTTGAACAAGTAGGACATACTGTACCATAAACTTTTTCACCATCTATTTTTTTTATTTTTGTCTCATTTACATTAGTTTTTATGGTGTTTAATTCAGGTGAAGAATTGCCTAAAACTAAGCTGTCTTTATCGTAATTTTCAGGTTTAACTTGACACCTTGAAAAATCTCCCAGTTCTATATCAATTACTTTACTTATAAGGTCTGAAATTGAGGATACATATTTTATGTAGGGATGCTTCTGAACAAATCCATAAGGCTCATATTTTTGTCCCCTGAGCATTCGTGATATATCCTGAGGTGGAACATGGTATTGCAGCATAACGGATATTGCTTTAGACAGGGAATTTAGAAGACCCATTATTATAGTACCCTCTCTATCTGTAGTTATATATATTTCAGATATTTCATCATTAGAATTTCTGTTTACTGTAGTGTATATTTTAACGTCATCTATTTGAGCAGGGTGCGTAGTTCCTTTACGAATTCCAATAATTTTATCTCGCTTTGAATACTTTATTCCTTTTTGTAGTTCCTTTACCTTTGATAAAAGTTGGTTATAGGTAAAATCTTCGATATTTATATCATTGGAATCTGACAAAGTGGTATTTAAAGGCTGAGCAGCTTTAGAAGAATCCCTATAAAGGGTAATGCCTTTAACTCCTAGTTTCCAAGAGGTAAGAACAACATCTTTAAAATCTTGTACTGAAGCAGTTTTAGGCAAGTTTACAGTTTTAGATACGGAACCCGATATAAGAGGGGTCAAAGAAGCTACCATCTTTACATGTCCCATAGGATCAATATATCTTTCGCCGCTGCCGCATTTATTTGAAGTATCAAATATGCTTAGGTGTTCATCTTTTAAGTGAGGTGCACCTTCTATTTTGCCATCCAGTATTTTTTCATAAGTATAGTCATTTTCAGATACATTTTCCTTTTCAAGTACATAGGACAGTATGTCTTCTATTTGTTCAGAGGTATAGCCTAGGTTTTTAAGGGCAATGGTTATTACAGGATTTATAATAGTCATGAATCCTCCTCCAGATAACTTCTTATAAACAATGTGACTGAAAAATGGTTCTATTGAAGTAGCTCCACAGTCCATGGCGAAGGATATGGTTCCTGTAGGTGCTATAACTGAAACTTGGGCATTTCTGTATCCAAATTTGATACCACTTTTAAGTGCATTTATCCAACAATCTTTTAAAGTCTTTCCTATGTAAGAAAGTCCTTCCTTTTTTAAAACGCTGTGTTTTACTTTTAACGGAACATAATTTAGATCTTCAAATTCATTTGAAAAGTTATTCCCTAGAATTGCTTGGAGAGACTCTATATCTACAGAGGCTGCTCTGGCATGATTTCTTAAAACTCTCATCATATAGGGCTTATTTATTTCAAACTTTTTAAATGGACCTATTTCTTTTGCCATAAGAGAAGATACGTAATAAGACTCACCTGTAAGTATTCCAACAAGTGATGCAGCTAAAGTTCTAGCTTCATCTGAATCGTAAGGATACCCCATAACCATAAATAACGAAGCTATATTTGATATACCAAGTCCTGTGGTTCTAAAAAGATAAGTTTTTCTAGCTATATCTTCTGTAGGAAATTGTCCCCAGTGTATTGAAGATTCAAGAATAAGCTGAACAAGATCTATTATGTGCAAATATCCTTCTATGTCAAAAGTGTTATTGGTTATATTATAGAACTTGTATATATTTATAGAAGCAAGGTTACAGGAAGTATCATCCAAAAAAGCATATTCTCCGCAGGGGTTTGTAGAATTTATCCTGTTATAAGGAGCATTTAGTTTGCCATCTTCACCTGCAGGACAGGTGTGCCAGGCATTAAATGTAGTACTGAACTGAGGTGCAGGATCAGCACATTTCCAGGCAGAATTATTAAAGGCATCCCATATGTTTTTTATTTTTTCTATCCTATTAAGCTTTGGGTCAGTTCGACCAATAAGCTCAATGGTATCATCTGGGTTTTGTTCTAATTTGCTTACCTTATTCATAAATTCATCGGAAAATCTTACTGAATTATTGCTGTTTTGACCAGATACAGTTTCGTAAGCTTCACCATCGATATCTGTATCATATCCCATTTTACCAAGAGCTCTTACTTTGTCTTCTTCTTTGGATTTCCAGTTTATAAAGTCCATTATTTCGGGATGGTCTACATCAAGGCATACCATTTTTGCAGCCCTTCTTGTAGTACCACCAGATTTAATAGCTCCTGCATTTTTATCCAATGCTTTTAAAAAACTCATAAGTCCGGAAGAAGAGCCTCCACCAGATAATTTTTCACCTTTTGCTCTTATAGTAGAAAAATTAGTGCCAGTTCCAGAACCTCCCTTAAATAATTTTGTCTCTGTGACAAATTGATTTGATATGGAATGTGATCCTAGAAGTTTATCTTCAATAGAAAGTATAAAGCAAGCAGAAGCCTGAGTCCTTGTATAATTATCTTTAGACTCTACTACTTTATTGAGGTTTTCATCGAAGTAGTAATTTCCCTGTTTAGCACCACATATGTCATAAGATAATTTAAGACCTGTATTAAACCATTGAGGAGAATTAGGAGCACACATCTGATTTAAGAGAGCATATGCACATTCATCATAAAAAATAGAAGACTCCTCTTCTGTTTTTATAAGTCCTTCATCTTTTAGTGATTCACACCAGAAATTTACCATCCTGTGAGTTACAGATTTCATACTATTTTCATAACCATTTTCTCCAGGAACTCCAGCTTTTCTAAAATATTTAGAAGCTATTATATCGCAAGCATTTTGAGAGTAATTTTCAGGAAATTCTAGATTCTTCATATCAACTAATACTTTTCCTGTTTTATGATCTTTTAAGAACACGTCAACTTTTTTCCATTTAAATAAATCATATACTGTTTTATTATTGTTTTGTTTAAGAGATTTTGTAAAGTATCTTTTAAACAAGTCTTTTACGCAGTCCAATTGGCCTACCTCCTAATAAATAATATTTAAGGGTTTTTTAATTAAAGTGTTATATGAAATTGTTAGTTTCCATAAGCATAATTAAATAAAAATACTATATATAGTGTAAATAAGATTACATAAATACCATATATAGTGTCATTATATTATATGATATATTTTAGAAAAACTCAATTCATAATATGTATTATATTTTAGCATATTTTTAAAATAATATAGTTTTTTTTCTTCATATGTTTTTATTTTGCAACTATAATGATTTATAATTTAAATATAGGTTTTCAAATATTAAATTCTTAAGGAGAGTAAATTATATGATAAGAAAATTTGAACATTACGTACCAGATATAGATAAAAGCTGTTTTGTAGTAGATAATGCAGAAGTTATAGGAAAAGTTAAACTTTGTGAAGATGCAAACATATGGTTTGGGACTGTACTTAGAGGTGATGTAAGTAATATATATGTAGGAAAAGGAAGTAACATACAGGATAACTGCACTGTTCATACTGGTGAAAAAAGCCCAGCAGAGATAGGAGAATATGTTACTGTTGGTCATAATGCAGTGATACATGGAGCCAAAATTGGAGATAATTCTTTAATTGGTATGGGCTCTATAATTTTAGATAATGCGGAAATTGGTTCCGAGAGCATCATAGGAGCAGGAAGTTTGGTAACTAAAAATAAAAAAATACCTTCAGGGGTGTTATGTATGGGTTCACCTGCAAAGGTAATTAGGAGACTTACTTTGGAAGAAAAGAAGTCTCTTAGATGGTCAGCAGAAGACTATATTGAAAGGGCTAAAAATTATAGTGAATATTAGAAAACAATACATTAATCACATATTTATAAAGTTTGCATAAAAATAATATAGTAATAATATTTAGGGGAATTCATATGCCAATATTTAAACTGGGCTCCATAGGCATTCAGGTTATGAAAATACAAGCTGTGCTGAGGAAAATAGGATACAATTTAAATACCATAGATGGGATATATGGCAGAGAAACAGAGGAAGCAGTTAAAAATTTTCAAAAAAATAATGGATTAGCTCCTGATGGCATAATAGGTCCTAATACGTATAGGGTTTTACGAGATTTTATACTTGGTTATAATACTTATATTGTAAAGCCAGGGGACACATTGTATAATATAGCCCAAGAATATAAAACTCAAGTTTACAAAATAACAGTAGCTAATCCACAAGTACATGCATTGGGGTTGATCCCGGGAACAATACTTAAGGTGCCTTATGATATAGACGTAGTTGATACAAATATAAATTACACTTATGATATATTGGAACAAGATTTAGTGGGACTAGAAGCTAGATATCCTTTTATAATTATAGGAAATGCAGGACAAAGTGTGCTTGGAAGGAAGATTTACTATGTGAGACTTGGAGTGGGTCCTAATGAGGTATCTTATAATGGATCTCATCATAGTTTGGAATGGATTACCACCCCACTTTTAATGAAGTTTATAGAAAACTTTGCAAAAGCTTACGCAGAGGGCAGAAATATAAGAGGTTATAGCCCTGCTGATATATGGAGGAGAAGTAGTATATATATAGTTCCAATGGTAAATCCAGATGGCGTGGATTTAGTTTTAAATGGATTACAGAGAAGTAATCCGTTTTATAATGAACTTATAAGGTGGAATAAAGGAAAAACTAATTTTTCTAAGGATTGGCAAGCTAACAATAGAGGAGTAGATATTAATCATAACTATAATGCAGGGTGGGAGTTTTCAAAAGCTGCAGAGCCCAGTTATGGTGTATATGGTCCAGGACCTACCAGGTATTCAGGGCCTTATCCTGAATCAGAACCTGAAACTAGGTCTATGGTAGTATTTACAAATAGTCATAATTTTAGGTTAGTTTTGGCATATCACAGTCAGGGTGAGGTTATTTACTGGCAGTACAATGCACTTACACCTCCAGAATCAAGGAGGATAGGAGAATTGTTTGCCAGGGTAAGTGGATATAGATTAGAACAGACTTCAGGAATAACATCTTATTCAGGATATAAGGATTGGTTCATAAAAAGCCATGGCAGACCTGGATTTACTATAGAAGTTGGAAAAGGTACTAATCCACTTCCAATAACCCAATTTCCCAAAATATATAATGATAATGAAGAAATTCTTTTGTTAGCCTCAGTTATATAAATAAGCCCTTATTTATATATATCTACTAAAAGACCGCTTATATCGTCTATAGTAGCTGCTACGTTTAAGTTATCTTTTTGTTCACTCATGAGCATATTAGTTAACTCCTCTAATTTACTATCTATAGTATCTACAGTTATGAAATATTGAGTTTGCCAGAAGCTTATATCCTTTTTTACGCTATACATGTAACTTAAGACGGATTCAAGGTATTCTTTTATCATTTTTTTATAAGATCTTACATCTGAATAGCACTTTGTTATGGCAAGTCTGTTTCCTTTCTTTTTTATACTATCAAACATATTTTTAAGTTCCTGCTCTGACTTTTTCTCCATTTGTGAATTAAAACTCTGGGAAAAGTCTTTTTTAACAGATATATTTTTATTACTTGAAGAAGGTTTAGAAGTTACACCAATTCTAGAAATTTCCATAATAATCCTCCATTACTATTAATTTTTCATTATTAATTCGTAACTTGCGAAAGTCGAGTTATATATCTATTATATATAATATTTTGTGAAAAATATAGTTAATTGTATTTAAAATTAAATTAAAATACATATTTTTTGATTTTGATAATATATAAACATATATTATCCTGCAGAGTATCATTTTGTGACAACAATAAGTATTTAATGTGTATAAGATTGCGGTGAATTCAAAAAATAGAATGAAAGGCAGGGGATTTTATGTGGTACAAAAAAAGTATTGAAGAAATAACAAAAGAATTTGCTACAGATGTAATAAATGGATTAACATCTGAGGAAGCTTCAATTAGAATAAAAAAATATGGAGAAAATAAGTTAATTGAAAAAAAGAAAAAATCAATTTTAAGGCTTTTACTTGAACAAGTAAATGATGTACTTATATATATATTGGTTGCAGCGGCAGTGGTTTCAGCGGCACTTGGTGAAATAAGTGATGCAATCATAATAATGGTTGTAGTTGTATTAAATGCAGTAATAGGCTTAATTCAAGAATCAAAAGCTGAAAAAGCATTGGATTCTCTAAAAAAGCTTTCGGTGCCTAAAGCATTGGTTAAAAGAAATGGAGAAGTTATAGAGATTTCTTCTGAAAATATAGTAGTAGGAGATATAATCATATTAGATGCGGGTAAGTACGTTCCTTGTGATTTAAGACTTGTTGAAACCGGAAATTTGAAAATAGAGGAATCTGCATTAACAGGAGAATCTGTGCCTTCTGATAAGTATGTAGAAGATATTTTAGAAGATCAGGATATAGCTCTTGGAGATCAAAAAAATATGGCATTTATGTCCACCCTAGCCACTTATGGAAGAGGTATAGGTGTGGCTGTAGCAACTGGCATGAATACTGAAATAGGTAAAATAGCCAAAATGTTAGATAATGATGAAAAAAATTTAACTCCACTGCAGAGAAAGTTAGGTCAGCTTGGCAAAATGCTTGGCTTTGTAGTTATTATTATATGTGTACTTATGTTTATAACATCATTGATTCAAAAGAGAGATTTATTTGAGATGTTTTTAACGGCTATAAGTTTAGCTGTAGCTGCTATTCCTGAAGGTCTGCCAGCTATGGTTACTATAGTGCTTGCAGTAGGAGTACAGAGAATGATAGGTAAAAATGCAATAATTAGAAAACTCCCAGCTATAGAAACACTCGGTTCTGTAAATATAATATGTTCAGATAAGACAGGGACTTTGACACAGAATAAGATGACTGTTACAAAGTTTTATGCAGACAATATTTTAAATAACATTTCAGCTGTTGATTTAAAAAATAATATACATAAAGAACTTGTAGAAAATATGGTACTTTGTAATGATGCTACTTATTCAGAAAGTTCTAAGACTGGAGATCCTACTGAAATTGCACTTTTAGAAATGGGTGTTAAATTCAATGTATTTAAATCTGATGAAAACAAGGAACACAGTAGGGTAAATGAAATACCTTTTGATTCAGACAGAAAACTTATGACTACTTTAAATAAATATGGGAATAAGTATCGTATAATTACGAAAGGTGCAGTAGATAATTTAATTAAAATTTGTGAAAATATATATCTGAAGGGAGAGGCTGTCCCTTTTACAGAAGAATTAAAGTCAAATGTACTTAATGCAGCAAATTCTATGTCAAATGAAGCACTTAGGGTTTTGTCAGTTGCCTTTAAAGTTATAGATTCACCTAAAATCCAAATTGATTCAATGGAAAGTGGATTGACCTTTGTGGGTCTTGTGGGAATGATAGATCCTCCTAGAGAAAATGTAAAAAAATCTATAGATGAGTGTAAAAAATCTGGCATAGGGATAGTTATGATAACTGGGGACCATAAAAATACGGCTTTTGCTATAGCAAAAGAACTTGGTATAGCAGATCACGAGTCTCAGGCTATATTAGGAGCTGAATTTGATAAATTATCAGAAAAAGATATACATGATAGAATCGATAATTTAAAAGTATTTGCTAGGGTATCTCCAGAGCATAAAGTAAATATAGTAAAGGCATTGAAGAAAAAAGGGAATATAGTATCTATGACAGGAGATGGTGTAAATGATGCGCCTTCATTAAAAACTGCAGATATAGGCGTAGCAATGGGAATTACGGGAACAGATGTGGCAAAAGGAGCTGCAGATATGGTGCTTACAGATGATAACTTTTCAACTATAGTGGAAGCTGTAAAACAAGGAAGAAATATATATAATAATATAAGAAAATCTATATTATTTCTTCTTTCATGCAATATAGGAGAAATAATAGCACTATTTATGGCAATAGTTTTGGGGTGGCCTACAATTTTAAGGCCAATTCATCTCCTTTGGGTAAATCTTATAACGGATAGTCTTCCAGCTTTAGCTCTTGGAGTAGATCCTGATGATCCTGATATAATGAAAGAAAAACCTAGAGATCCACGTAAAGGATTATTTTCAGGTAAGAGCGGAGTATTTTTAGTAGTGAACGGTATTTTAATAGGAGTACTTACTTTAGCTGCCTTTTATATAGGAACTAAGCTGTATGCTAATTCACTTATACATGCGCAGACTATGGCTTTTGTAGTGTTAAGTGTATCACAGCTATTTTATACTTTAAGTATTAGACATCATGAAAAATCTATGTTTGAGGTTGGAATTTTCAGTAATAAGTATTTAATAGGTGCAATAGTTGTCGGTATAATAATGCAAAGTATAGTTATTACAGTACCCTTCTTGTCTTCAATATTTAAAGTGTTTAAACTTACAATAAATGATTGGATATTTGTATTAGCACTTTCTTTGGTACCTCTTTTAGTGAATGAAATTATAAAGCTTGTTTGTAGAAAATGTAAAGTTTCTAAGTAAAAAATCAACTTATACTCCGGATATTTCTTACAACCTTCAGTTCATTAAATATTTAAAAGAGCTTCATTATTGTAAAAATATTCCTGCACATAAGTTGATTTTTAAGTTAGAATATAGGGTTTTCAATTGAAATTTAAACTTATGCATAAAATGTAATGACAAAATTGAAAACAACGTTAAAAACTTTTCCGTAAGTCTTAGCGAGGTATTTTAGAAAACCTTAGAAGCTTATATATGTCTGAGGTACGAGTTTATATAAGCTTCTTTAGATTTTCAAAATACCGAGCTTTAGACTTGTCAAAAGTTTTTATGGTGTTGAAATTTGTCATTACATGGCCTGCATAAGTTAACTTTCAAGCTGCAAACCCCTATATTATTTGGTGTTTTTAAGTCTTGTTCCGTTTTCATCTTGTAGGATAAGGTGTCTTTTCATGAGTCCACCTAAAGCATTTTTAAAATAATTTTTACTTTCATGAAAGGTATTTCTTATATCTTCTGGAGAACTTTTATCATTATATGGCATGAAACCATTATGATTTTCTAAATAATCTAATATAGACTCCTCTAAAGATAATCTTTCATTTTTAGGTACGCTTCTAGGAGTGAGTCCTAATTTGCCATCTTCGTATATTCTTTTTATTCTTAATTTGAGTTCATCCCCAGGATAAATATCTGTAAAATATTCATTATTCAATATAACCCCTCGATAAAGATTATCTACGGCTACCATAGCACTGTTATTGGTTTGAAATCCATAAATAGTCCCTTTTACTTCACTGCCAAGTGTGTATTTTTCATCTTCTTCATTGTTCTCAACATCTAAGGTAAGCAGATATCTGTCTATGTCCGTAGTAGCTGCAATTCTATTGGTTTTATCTACATATAGATAAAATAAATAGTATTTTTCTGGAGTAAGCTTATATTTTTGTTCTGCTAAAGGTACAAGTACATCTCTTTCCAAGCCTATATCTACGAAACTCCCGAAACTAGTATTAGCTACAACTTTTAAATATGCAAGTTCACCTATTTCTGCCTTAGGTTTTTTTAAAGTGGATATTATTCTGTCTTTTGAGTCCTTATATATGAATGCATTGACTTCATCGCCAATGGAAAGGGTATCCTCAGTAATATCATTTTTAGGAAGAAGTATATCGTCTTTAGTTCTACCTGTTCCTGCATCTAAGTAGTATCCGAAACTTGCTTCCCTGGTTATTTTTAGTTTATTAAATTTCCCTATTAGTATCAACTATATTTTCACTCCCCTGTAATGTTTAAAATACTTCTACTTCAAACATATTATATAATAATATTATAGTTACTGCTAGTTAAGTTAGTATTTAAAGTAGGTTTTATATAATGGCTATCTAAAGAAGCTTACCCAAATATATTTATATCCAACTGAAGCTGGCTTTTTTCAAATAGAATATTGGATTTTCTCTAGAATATTTTTCCCAAAGTCTTCTTTTTTATTAATATTATTGAATTTGAATTTATCTGATGGCTACCTACTGTAACACTCCCACTTCTATCAAAGTGGGAGATAACAGTAGTTATGCCCCTAGATAATTCATCTAAACTTAGTGGGAGAAAAAAATTCCCACTAAGTAAGATTCATTGATTAAAATGTTAGTACATAAAAAGAATAAATAAATTCATTTAAACAAAAACAATCTACCTGTTAACATTTATTTTTAACTTCTGTACTATTATAGATTTGTTTTTAAATTTTGATCTAATACCTATCAGGTATCTACTTCCAGGAATGTAACTTATCATACAACAAATAATAGGAGTTATTATTATAGTTACTAAAAGTTTTATTAATGGACTATATAGATAGTGAGTTGAAGGTATCTTTTCTGACCATTTTTGAATAACAATAATATGGAGCATATATGCTGGAAAAGAATACTTTCCTATAAATGATAGTAAAATACTAATTTTTTTGTTGATGGTGTCTATATAAAGAGATAGCATATAGAAGAAAAGTATTGCTGTAGTTACATATACTATATATAAAGCATGGTCAAATTTAATAAATGGCAGTGGATTACCTATAAAATCTTTTACATCATCATAATAAAAATATGATAAAAGTATAGTGTATCCGCCAATAAGTGCATATTTGTATTTTTTTATTATAGCTTTTAAATTTGTATAATTAAAAATCATATATGATCCCACTACAAAATAAAAAATCCATAGTAAAGGTGTTATATTTATAAAACTTTGCTGCAATTTAGATGGTGTTCCAAATAATAATTTTCCAATTGCAGAAGTAACATGATTGTTGTTTTTTAGCATTAAGTAGTATAGCACAAAAGAAAATATAAAAAACGATTTTTTTATAAAAGTGCTTGTACCATTTAATTTCTTTATAAATAGAAAGATTAAGGGTATATATAAATATAATCTGATTATCATGCCCATATACCATAAATGGTAGGCAGAACTACCGGTAACTATTTGTCCTATAAAGTTTGTAAAACCATAGGTGCTGTGGTTTAAAATTAAATCATTTATAAGGGAACAAAAGATATAAGGTAAAATTAAAAATTTTAATTTTTTGATATAGAAGTTTAATACATTCATATGATCATAATATACATAAATGAGGCATATGGCAGTTAATGCTACAAACATAGGTACAGCAGTTTTACCTATTGAATAAATAAATTTTGAAATAAGTCTATTTCCTAGAGAAATATCTTTTATAAAAGAATAACCGCCAAAAGTGTGCTGTATTACTACTAAAATAAAAGCAATTCCTCTCATTATGTCTAATTCTGCTAATCTATCTTTAGTCATATTTTCCTCCTCCTAAGTAAAAAATATCCTTGTACAGTTTACACTTATCTAAATGAAAAGGCAATTTCTTAGGATTTAAGATTAAACTCATAAATAGCTTTAAATTTGCTTTATATCACTTATAATATAAAGTATATAATAAAAGTTAAAAGATTATTAGGGAGGAAAATATAATGTCATCAATGGATTTTGTAAGAGTATCTGCAGCATGTCCTTTAACAAATGTAGCAGATATAGAATTTAACTTAAATAATATAAAGCTTTGTATAGATAGAGCTCTAGAGCAAAAATCAAAGCTTGTAGTTTTTCCGGAGCTTTGTATAACCTCGTATACCTGTGCAGATCTTTTTGAACAGCAGCTGCTTTTGGAGAAATCCGTAGAAGCTTTAAAAAAGCTGTGTGATTACTCAAAAGATATAGACATACTAATAGCTGTAGGGGCACCTCTTACATATAATTGTTGTCTTTATAATTGTGCATACATAATATTCCAGGGTAGTATTCTAGGTATTGTTCCCAAAAGTTATATTCCAAATTATGAGGAGTTTTACGAAAAAAGGTGGTTTACAGAGGGGCTAAAGGTTACAGATGAAAAGGTTAACTTTTATTTTCAAGAAGATATTCCATTTGGAACAAACTTGATATTTACCTGTGGTAATTTCAAATTTGGAATTGAAATATGTGAAGATCTATGGACAGTAGTACCTCCAAGCAGTTATTTATGTCTTATGGGTGCAAACATTATAGGAAACCTCTCTGCATCTAATGAAGTCGTAAGTAAATCCACTTATAGAAGAAATTTAATATCATCTCAAAGTGCTAGATGCATGTGTTCTTATATATATTCATCTTGTGGAGTGTTTGAATCTTCTACAGACTTAGTGTTTAGCGGGGATATGTGTATTTCTGAAAATGGAGCAATTCTAGAATCTGGAGAAAGATTTAAAAGAGAAAATCAAGTTATTACTACAATTGTAGATTTAGGACGATTAGCTGCACAGCGTTTAAGAAATGTAAGCTTTAGAGATAGTGTAAAGTTATTTTTGGAGAAACCTATAGAAGTTAAATTTCAATTTGAAACTATGGATTATGGAAAATTTGACAGAACTGTTGACAAACATCCTTTTGTACCCTCAGGTAAAGATGAAAGGGAAATTAGATGTAGGGAAATATTTAATATACAAACTTCTGCTCTTGCTAAAAGAGTAAGTCATACTAATTTAAAAAGAGCGGTTATAGGTATATCAGGTGGACTTGATTCTACCTTGGCCTTGCTTGTTACAGTGAAAACCTTTGATATGTTAAAGATATCGAGAGACAATATAATAACTGTTACTATGCCGGGATTTGGTACTACAGATAGAACTTATAATAATGCGGTGGATTTGTGTAAAAGTTTAGGAACGGAACTTAGAGAAATAAACATAGTAGATGCATGCCTTCAACATTTTAAAGATATATCCCACGACAGAGAAATACATGATGTAACTTATGAAAATGTCCAGGCAAGGGAGAGAACGCAGATTATAATGGACATAGCAAATAAGGAAGGTGGACTTGTAATTGGGACAGGTGATCTTTCTGAGCTTGCACTTGGATGGTGCACTTACAACGGCGATCATATGTCTATGTATAGTGTGAATTGTTCCATACCTAAAACCTTGGTAAGATATTTAGTAAGATATGTAGCAGATAAAGAGGTATCAAAAAATATATCGGATATTTTAATAGATATACTTGATACTCCAGTAAGCCCAGAACTTTTGCCTAAAGACAAAAATGGAAAGATAGCTCAGAAGACAGAAGACATAGTGGGTCCATATGAGCTTCATGACTTTTTCTTATATTATTTTGTTAGGCATAGTTATTCGCCTGAGAAGATATTGTTTTTGGCAAAACAAGCTTTTAAAAATGATTATACTAATGATGTTATTTGTAAATGGCTGAAAGTATTTACAAAAAGATTTTTTACTCAACAATTCAAGAGATCTGCAATTCCAGATGGACCTAAGGTAGGTACTGTAAGTTTATCTCCTAGAGGAGATTGGAGAATGCCTTCAGATGCTAGCTTTAATTTATGGATGTAAAAATAAAATTTATATAAAATCAGTTTTATTGATGAATAGATGTAGTATACTATTTATAATATAAAGATAGAAAAATTTTGATAGGGGGTTGGAATTTGCATGTTTAATATTATTTTATGGACTGTAATTGGTTTAGTAGCCCTATTTGTAGACATGGTAACTAGTGCTTTCCTATTTGTATGGTTTACTATAGGAGCGATTGCTGCCATTGTAGCAGGAATATTAAAATATTCCTTTATAGTTCAACTTGTAGTATTTTTAGCAGTTAGTATAGTGCTTACAGCTGTTTGTTATCCTATAGTTAAAAAGAATATTAAAAAATCTATAAAACCTACTTTGCTTAGGGAAAAAACTTATGTGGGAAAGAAGGTCACTATAGATAAGGAAATGGAAAAGAATAATGGAATAAGAATTGATGGAGTATACTGGAATATAAAGAATGAAGGATATACTATTAAGGATGGAGATACCGTAAAGATAATTGGTATGGAAGGAAATAAAGTTATTATAAAAAAGGAGATGTAAATATATGATAAGTAAAATTTTCATTTTGATTGTACTTGTAGCTATTATTGCAGTTATAGTTTCTTCTATGAAGGTAGTAAACACTGGTTATGTAACTATTATAGAGAGATTTGGACAATTTCATAGGGTATTGGAACCAGGATGGCATTTTCTAATTCCTTTTGCTGATTTTGCGAGAAGAAAAATTTCAAATAAACAGCAGATACTAGATATTGAACCTCAAAGTGTTATAACTAAAGACAATGTAAAGATATCTATTGACAATGTTATTTTTTACAAGATATTAAGTGCTAAGGATGCTGTGTATAATATAGAAGATTACAAAGCAGGTATAGTTTTTTCAACTATAACCAATATGAGAAATATTGTAGGAGATATGACCTTAGATGAAGTACTGTCGGGAAGGGATAAAATAAATGCAGAGCTTTTAAAAGTAGTGGATGAGATAACAGACGCATACGGCATAAAAATATTGTCTGTAGAAATTAAAAACATTATTCCACCGGCTGAGATTCAGCAAGCTATGGAAAAACAGATGAAGGCAGAGCGTGATAAAAGGGCTGTTATACTTCAGGCAGAAGGTCAGAAACAGAGTGATATAGCAAGAGCTGAAGGTGAAAAGCAAGCCAAGATACTGCAAGCCGAAGCTGAAAAGGAAGCAAATATAAGAAGAGCTGAAGGATTGAGACAGTCTCAAATGTTGGAGGCAGAAGGTAAAGCAAAGGCAATAGAATCTGTAGCAGAAGCGCAGTCCAAGGCAATTCACCTTGTTAATAGATCTATAATTGATTCAGGTACAGATGAAAAGGTAATAGCACTTAAACAGGTAGAAGCATTGAAGGAAATGGCTAAAAATCCAGCAAATAAATTGATATTGCCAAATGAGTCCATTTCTTCTCTTGGTAATATGGCTGCTATAGCAGATATGCTTCAAAAGAAGTAATCCTTATATAAGTTTCTAAATGAAAAGTCAACTTATACTTAAATCATATAATGACAAATTTCATCACGTTAAAAACTTTAATAAGTCTAAAGTTCAGTATTTTGAAAATCTAAAGGAACTTAGATAAACTCGTGCCTCAAACATATTTAAGCTCCTAAGATTTTCTAAAATACTTCACTAAGACTTATGGAAAAGTTTTTAAATGTTCCTTCAATTTTGTCATTATATGTTATGTATAAGTTTAAATTTCAATTGGAGCCCCTATAGATTATAAAGTTTAATCTATAATTACTTGAAAGTGCTTATTATAAACCTCAGTTGTATTTATAACTTTAGAATTTAAATCAAACTGACAATTTGGATAAGTTTAATTGTAGAGTTGACTATCTATATAGGTAGTTGAATTCAAAAGAAGTTGGTAACTTTAGTTAAAGGTTAAAAAATTGTAGTTTGAGAGATTATATACTTTTAAATTGAAATTGATAATTGAAATATGGGGGAAGTTTGTGTGAAAAAGGTTTTAATAGTGGAAGATGAAGCTTCTATAAGAGGGTTTTTAAAAATAAATTTTAAAAGAAACAAGTTTATAGTGATAGAAGCAAGTACGGGAGAAAGAGCTTTAGAAAAGGCAAGAGTTGAAGATCCAATAGTTACGATATTAGATGTAATGCTTCCTGGAATGGATGGATTCAAGACTTGTGAAATACTTAGAAGAGAATTTCCTAAGATGGGTATAATAATGCTTACAGCCAGAAGTCAGGATACGGACAAGATAATGGGTTTTGGATTTGGAGCAGATGACTATGTAATAAAACCTTTTAACCCCCAAGAGTTAATAGCTAGAGTAAATGCACTTTTGAGGAGAATAGGATTACAAAGTGATAGTAAAAATGAAGTGCTTGTATCGGGTGAATTTAAAATAGATGAAGGAGCCATGAAAGTCTATAGAAGTGAACAGGAATTAGAACTTACCCCAAAAGAATATATGTTGATGAAAATATTTATAGAAAATCAAGGAAAAGCTTTAAATAGGAATGAACTCCTAAATCTTGTCTGGGGGTATAGCTATCCTGGAGATGCAAAAATAGTTGACGTAAATATTAGAAGGCTTAGAGAGAAGATAGAAGAAAATTCTTCAAAACCAAAGTATATTGAGACTGTTTGGGGAGTAGGGTATAGGTGGAGAAAAGAATAATATGTTAAATGGAATAAAGGAAAGAATGATAGGAAGCTATCTATTTATAATAATTTTTACTGTAGTGATAATTGAATCTTTTTTAATATTTTCCATTAGCAGATACTATTATAAAAATATGGAGAATATGGTTTCTAATCAGATAAAAGTTTCCGTAGATTTTTATAATAGCTATCTAGCTTCTTCCAGTTTAAAAAAAAATATAAGTGACAATGCAGATATATTTTGGAAAAATACTTCTGCAGAAGTTCAAGTAATAGATGTTTCAGGAAGAATGCTTATGGATTCTATAGGAAACTTTATACCTGGTAAAGTGAATGGTGAAGACATAAAAGATGCTTTAAATGGAGAATTAGGCATTTCTATAAAAACAGATAAAAAAACTAGTGAAAAAGTGTTGTATGTATCTAAAGCTTTAAAATCTAATAGAAAAGTTGAAGGAGTACTTAGATTTGTTACTTCTCTTTCAGAAGTGGACATGATAATAAAAAAAATATCTTTTATGCTCATATTTATAGGAATTGCAGTAATAATAATGGCAGGAATTATAAGTGTGTTCATTTCAAATAGTATAACAAGACCGTTAAGAGAGGTCACAGCTATGGCAAGAAAAATGGCTAGTGGAAGATTTAATGAGAGAATTGAGAAAAAGAGAGACGATGAGATAGGGGAACTATTTGATGCACTAAATTTTATGGCAGATGAAATATTAAAAAATGAGAAGCTAAAAAATGAATTTGTAGCATCCGTATCCCATGAACTCAGAACCCCACTTACATCTATAAAGGGATGGGCGTCTACTATGAGAACTGGAGATTTCAGTGATAAGGAAGAATTACAAACTGGACTTGAGATAATAGAAAATGAAAGTGATAGGCTAACTAAAATGGTAGAAGAACTTTTAGATTTTTCTAAATTTATATCTGGTAAAATTACATTGAAAAAAGATTATGTAGATATAAAAAATACTATAGAATATATAAAAAAACAATTTTCTCTAAGGGCATGGCGACAAAATATAAACTTTTCTGTAAAAGTTCAGGATAACATGCCTTTGATTTTACTGGATGAAAATAGAATTAAACAGGTGCTTAACAATTTGCTGGACAATGCTTTTAAATTTACACAAGAAGGGGGAAAGGTAACTTTAAAGGCTTTCGTGAGAGATGAAAACTTAATTATGATAGTAGATGATACTGGAATCGGGATACCTGAAGATGAACTTCCAAAAGTCACTGAGAAGTTTTTTAAAGGCAAAAGTGACAAGTGCAGCAATGGAATAGGACTATCAATATGCAAAGAAATAGTTTCACTTCATGGAGGAAAAATTGAGATAACAAGTGAACTGGTTAAGGGAACGGAAATAACCTTGACCATTCCAGTAGAAGACAACTAGAATTTTAGAAAAGGTGATATTTTTGAAAAAGCTTACTGCACTTATTGGTATTTTAGTTGTATGTATAGTATTTGTAGTGTATAAAAATATAAATTCCTCTCTTAATCCCAACATTGTTCCCGTAAAGAACATAAATTTACCTATAGCAGGAACATGGATTTTAGATAGATATGTATTTACAGGTGACTCTTCTATTTCTGAGGACAAGGCTAAAAGTATGCTAGGTGAAAAGGCTGAATTCAGTGATAAAGGAGTATACTTTGATAATTTGATATGCAAAAATCCTAGTTTTAAAGTAAAAGTTTTAGATAGTAAAGATTATTTTCAAAGTAATTTTAAAATTGATCCTTCTTCCATAGGGATAAATGAAAAACGCATAAAAGTAGTTACTGTGTCTTCTGAAGATAATTTTTTTGATGAATTCATTCAGATAAATAAAAACGTAATGTTAAAGTTTACAGATGGAATAATATTTTTTTTCGTTAAGTACGGCACACAAATAAACAATTCTGAATTTAAAAATATAGATAAAAATATAGATAAAAATAATCCTAAGCTTATAATTCCAAAGAGTCAAAAAGAGACGAATTCTAAATCCGGATTGCTTTTAGGACTTAAGTGTATTGATGAGTCGGGACTAGGGTATAATTATAGAACTTTGTGGATAAGTTCCTCATATGGGAAGATTATGCCTATTGTTAATATAAAAGATTTAGTAGTCCCAAGGAAAAGTGGATTTTGGAAGGTTGGAGTAAAAAAAGTATGGGAAAAAGATGTGAAAAAGGATATTGTTTGGGGCGAACCCCTTGGAAACAATAAAACTTCAAGAATTAAATATCGCAGCATTTCTGGGATTAGCAGCGAAATATTATTTGTAGGTGAAGAATATATTTCTATGGATGACAAGAAAGTTTATAATGATGATGATGGTGACCAAAGATTTGAAAGAGGAGATTTTAGTGTACTTCCTCTAGATAATTTCAATGGAAATAAGATGGATTTTTCTAAAGCTTTTGGGGATGATGCAGGGAGTAGATTAAAATATAGTACAGATTTGTATTTAAAAAAGATGAACTTAAGTAAAAATAAAATAGATGAAAATAAGTTACAAACTAATTGGTCTGTAGATAGGAGAAGCGGAAGATGGATGCTAAGAGGAAGAATTCCTTATGGTGATTTTGATGTGATGTATGCAGCTCCCACAATTCTAACTGATTATGATGATTTATATCCATCATTTGATGTAATAAAAAAAGAGATACCAGATGCAGTAGATGCATATACTTCTCCCAATAGGGATTTTATAGTTGTTTTAACTGAAACTGAGTTAAAAATCTATTCTTTAAATAATAAAAAAATAGGCAAACTAGACAAGGAGTTTGACTTAAAAAATGGAGAAACAGCAGTTATGTCTCAGTGGTCATTAGGAAGTTATGTAGATGAATGGAATAAATTAATTAAGAATATGAAGAAAAATTAATATTACAGGTGTGTGATTATTATGAGCATAAGGTTTATATATGGAAGGGCAGGAAGTGGTAAAAGTTATTATTGCCTTCAGAGCATAAAAAAGAGAATAGAAGAAAATGAGAATAGAAACCTCATACTTTTGGTACCTGAACAATTTTCTTTTCAAGCAGAGAAAAATTTATTAAAATCAGTGGGACAAAAGGGTATGTTAAAAGCTCAGGTATTGAGCTTTAAGAGAGCTGCAGAAAGAGTGTTTGGTGAAGTAGGTGGTGGTACAAGAAAGCATGTAAATGATTCAGGAAAAGCTATACTTCTCTATGAAATAATAGAGAGGAATAAAAAGAAATTAAAAGTATTTGGGAAATCTACTAAAAAACAAGGCTTTGTAAATATGATTTCAGATATGATAACTGAATTAAAAAAGTATAACATATCAATTAAACTCTTACAAGATAGCTTGGATAGAATAGAAAATATAAATCTGAAAAACAAGTTAGAAGATATAATAATAATTTACTCGGAGTTTCAAGAGAGGCTTCATAAGAATTATATAGATTCTGATGATATACTATCCCTGCTATATGAAAAACTTGATAGATCTAATTTTTTTAACAATGCGGAAGTATGGATTGATGAATTTTATAGTTTTACGCCGCAAGAATATAAAGTGCTGGAAAAGATTATATGTAAATCATATAGGACAAATGTAACCTTATGTACAGATATTTTAAGCGAGAATTCTTCTCTTGAAAGTATGGATTTATTTTTACCTACAAAAATCACCGAAAAAAAACTTTTAGAAATAGCTAAAAATAATAATATAGCTTATGACAAACCAATGGCATTAAAATCTAATTCTTACAGCAGATTTAAAGGTAATGCAGAGCTTGGGCATCTAGAACAATACATTTTTTCGTATCCTTACAAAACTTATAAAAGATCAAGTTCAAGTATAAGAATATTTAAAGCCTTAAATAAATATACTGAAGTGGAAAATACTGCTCGGGATATATTAAAAATGTGCAGGGATGAGGGGTTTAGATTTAGAGATATTTCAGTTGTGACGGGAGATTTAGATGGATATGAAAATATTATAAAAGCTGTGTTCAATCAATATAATATACCTTATTTTATAGATAAAAAAAGGGAAATTGATGATAGTCCTATTATAATTTTAATAATTTCGGCTGTAGAAATACTTTCAAAAAATTGGTCCTATGAAGCTGTATTTAGATATTTAAAAACGGGACTTTTGAATTTAGAATTTGACGAGATAGATATGTTAGAAAATTATGTGCTTGCCAATGGAATAATAGGAAAAAAGTGGACTGATCCAAAGCCGTGGAATTATAGAATAAACTATGGAAATTTTGATGAAGAAATATCTGAAGAAGAGACAGAATATTTAAAAAAGATAAACTGTATAAGGGATAAAGTTAGAGAACCTATTTTAAAGCTTTCAGAGGATATAAAAGGTAAGAAGACAGGACAACAGATGTGTGAAGGACTATATAATTTTTTGCTCAATTTAGAGGTGCCAGAAAAAGTGGAGGCACTTATAAAGAAATTTAGAAATACTTCTAAATTAGATAAAGCAAATGAGTATAGCCAAATATGGAATATAGTAGTAGATATATTAGATCAAATAGCAGTTGTTATAGGAGATGAATCCATTGGAATGGGGCTATTTAGTGAAGTACTTGCAAATGGCTTTTCTCAATATGAAATAGGAGTAATACCTGCATCCTTAGACCAAGTTTTAGTCAGTAGTGTAACCAGGTTAAGAAGTCACGATGTAAGAATACTTTATATTGTTGGAGTTAACGATGGAATATTTCCAGCATCTATATCTGCAGATGGAGTATTTACGGATGAAGACAGGGATGAATTGAGGAAAAGAGGAATGGAACTTGCAAAAGATACTAGAAGCAGGGCTTTTGAAGAACAACTTTTAGTATATGGAATACTTACTAAAGCAGACAAATATTTAACATTAAGCTATTCAATGAGTGATGAAGAGGGAAAAAGTAAGAGACAATCTATTGTCATATCTATTATAAAAAAATTATTTCCTAAGGTTCAAGAAGAGAGTAATTTAAAAGGTATTTTGGGAGATAAAGCAGGAATAGAAGCTGTAAATGGACCTAAAGATACATTTAATGAATTGATTTCAAATATAAGAAGAAGCATAGAAGATAACAATTCTGTAGATCCACTTTGGATTAACGTATATAGATGGTATAAAAATGATCCTAGTTGGAGTAAGAAAGTTGAAACTGTTTTAAAAGGATTTTCATATAACAATTACATTGAAATTTTAGATAAAAGTAAAGTTAGAAGACTTTATGGAAGCCATTTGAATATAAGTGTTTCAAGATTAGAGAAATTTTCAGAGTGCCCTTTTGCATATTTTGTACAGTATGGACTTAAAGTTGAAGATAGAAAAATGTATAATTTAAGTTCTCCGGATTTAGGAAGCTTTATGCATGATATACTTAAAAAGTTTTCCATACAGTTAAAAGAAAAAAAGTTAACCTGGAATGATATAGATAGGAATTGGTGTGAGGAAAATGTAAAAGTTGTAGTAGATAGTACTTTAAGTGGTATGCCAGGATCCATATTGAACAGTTCAAAGAAGTATAAACATATTACAGATAATTTAAAAAAAATACTTACAAGGTCAGTATGGCTTATAGCAGAACATATGAAAAGAGGTAAGTTTGTACCAAGGGCTTATGAACTTTCTTTTGGAGACTCCGGAGATATACCTCCTATTTCAATAAAACTTCACTCGGGAGAAGAAGTTAGTCTCATAGGTAGAGTGGATAGAATAGATTTATTAGAGCAGGATTCAGTTGTATATCTTAGAATAATAGACTACAAATCTGGTACAAAGGAATTTAAGCTGTCAGACATATATTATGGTTTTCAAATGCAGCTTTTAATATATTTGGATGCCATACTTGCGGAACTGGATGAAAAATTTAATAAAGAAGGTATACCGGGAGGAATATTATATTTTAAATTGGATGATCCCATAATAAAAACAGAAGGAAATATAAGTGACTCTGAGATAGAGAAGAGGATACTTAAGAGTCTTAGGATGAATGGATTGCTTTTAAATGATCCTGAGATAATAAGGCAAATGGATAGTGAAATGGAAAGAACTTCAGATATTATATGTGCTTCCATAAAGAAAGATGGCAACCTTTCAAAGACTCAATCGTCTCTAGCAACTAGGAAGCAATTTGAATTACTAAGGAAATATGTAAGAAGCACAATAGTAGATTTAAGTGAAAAGATACTAGAAGGGGATATAGAGGCAGCTCCATATAAAAATAAAAGCAAGACAGGATGTAGTTATTGTATTTATTCTGCTATTTGCCAATTTGATACATCTATAAAAGGAAATGAATATAAGATAATTAAAGATAAAAAGGATGAAGAAGTTTGGAAGGATATTGAAGGAAAAGTTGGAAAGTAAAATTTCGATGGAATAGTTGCAAAATTTGAAGGATTGTGTGGAACTATTTACTAGAATAATGGTACAGATATGTATATGATAGTAGTACAGATATGTGCATATTTTACAGTTTCAATAGATATTGTAAAAAAATATATAAAGTATAATTGACAGGCCAAATGACTTATTATATAATAAGTCTGTAAAAACGTTATCAAAGCATTTTAAATATTTATAAAAGATCTGAGGTATACGTAAGCTTTAGTTTTGAACCTACGTTATGTAAACGGAAGTTCAATATTTAGATGGGTACATGAAGCCTACTTATAATTGTAATTGAAAGTTTAGGAGGATGGAGACATCTGTGAGGACATCCACCTATTTTGGGATAGGTGTCAAAGTAAAGTTAAACGGTATTTTGGATAAAATAAAAGTAATCTTTAAGATTATGATTTCTAAAGAGAGGTTGAGAGAGATCTCTCTTTTTATGTCCAGCATAATGCATCTGTATTTCATTTAAATATATTTTAAAACTATATTTAAAAAGTGATTAAAAAATGGAACTATTATTTTAAATTGCAATAAAGTCTCAATAAAGTATTAAAAAAAATTAAACAAAAGTAACCTTAGTAACCTTGACTTTAAATTCTGAATATTTTAAAATGAAATTGTAATCGGTAAAAGTAATTTATAGGTAAATTTAATATATAAAGTTATTGGGGGGTAAAACAATGGATAAAAAAGTTTTAACTGTTTGTCCTTACTGTGGCGCTGGTTGTAATTTATACTTGCATGTAAAGAATGGCAAAATAATTAAAGCAGAGCCTGCTAATGGTAGGACAAATGAAGGATCACTGTGTTTAAAAGGACACTTTGGTTGGGATTTTTTAAACGATCCTAAAATATTGACATCTAGAATTAAACATCCGATGATAAGAAAAAACGGAGAGTTAGAAGAGGTAAGCTGGGATGAAGCTATTAGTTTTACGGCTTCAAGATTGTCACAAATAAAAGAGAAATATGGACCTGATTCCATAATGGGAACAGGATGTGCTAGGGGTTCTGGAAACGAAGCAAACTACATAATGCAAAAGTTTATGAGGGCGGTTATTGGAACCAATAACGTAGATCACTGTGCCAGAGTTTGACATGCTCCTTCTGTAGCCGGTCTGGCTTACGTTTTAGGAAATGGTGCTATGTCAAATGGTATACATGAAATAGATGATACAGATTTACTACTTATTTTTGGATATAATGGAGCAGCTTCGCATCCAATAGTTGCTAAGAGAATAGTTAGGGCAAAACAAAAGGGTGCAAAGGTAATAGTTGTAGATCCACGTATAACAGAGTCTGGTAGGATAGCAGATTTATGGCTCCCTATAAAAAATGGAACAAATATGGTTCTTGTAAATACTTTTGCCAACATACTTATAAATAAACAGTTTTATAACAAACAATATGTAGAAGATCATACTGTTGGTTTTGAAGAATATAGATCTATAGTTGAAAATTATACTCCTGAATATGCAGAAAAAGTTACTGGTATACCTTCAGAGGATATAGTAGAAGCTATGAAAATGTACTCAGGTGCTAAAAATGCCATGATATTATATGGTATGGGAGTATGTCAATTTGCTCAAGCTGTAGATGTAGTTAAGGGACTAGCTTCTATAGCATTATTAACTGGTAATTTTGGAAGACCTAATGTAGGTATAGGACCTGTAAGAGGCCAGAACAATGTTCAAGGTGCTTGTGATATGGGAGCACTTCCTAATGTATACCCAGGTTATCAAAGTGTAACTGACGATGCAATTAGGGAAAAATTTGAAAAAGCTTGGGGTGTTAAACTTCCAAACAAAATTGGTTATCACCTGACACAAGTTCCTGAATTAACGCTTAAAGAAGATAAAATAAAGGCATATTATATAATGGGTGAAGATCCAGTTCAAAGTGATCCTGATTCTAATGAAATGAGAGAGACACTGGATAAAATGGAACTTGTAATAGTTCAGGATATATTTATGAATAAAACTGCACTCCATGCAGATGTAATTTTACCTTCCACGTCTTGGGGAGAACATGAAGGAGTCTTTAGTTCTGCAGATAGAGGATTCCAGAGATTTAGAAAAGCTGTAGAACCTAAGGGAGATGTTAAACCAGATTGGGAAATAATTTCAGAAATTGCCTGTGCTATGGGTTATAATATGCATTATAACAATACTGAGGAAATATGGAATGAACTTATAAATTTATGTCCAAATTTCAAAGGAGCAACTTATAAGAGACTCGAAGAATTAGGAGGAATCCAATGGCCTTGTCCATCTGAAAATCATCCTGGAACTTCTTATCTCTACAAAGGTAATAAATTTAATACACCTACTGGAAAAGCAAACTTATTTGCAGCAGAATGGAGACCTCCTGTAGAGCAGACAGATAAAGATTATCCACTTGTTCTTTCTACAGTTAGAGAAGTAGGACATTATTCTGTAAGAACAATGACAGGAAACTGTAGGGCACTTCAGCAGTTAGCCGATGAACCAGGATATGTACAAATTAATCCAATGGATGCAAAGGCTGAGGGAATAATAGATGGCGAGCTTATGAGAATAAGTTCACGAAGAGGTTCTGTGGTTGCCCGTGCACTTGTTACTGAAAGGGCAAATAAAGGAGCAGTCTATATGACCTATCAATGGTGGGTAGGCGCATGTAATGAACTTACATCTAATAATCTAGATCCAGTATCAAAAACTCCTGAATTAAAGTATTGTGCAGTAAAAATAGAAGCTATAAAAGATCAGAAAGAAGCTGAAAAGTTTATAAAAGATCAATATGATCTTTTAAAGAAAAAGATGAATGTTTAATATTTTAATATAAAGATGGCTAAAAAGACCTTGATTAAGAGGTCTTTTAGCCAAAAGCTTTAAATCAATAGGAGTTGATAGACTGTGATAGACGTACATGAAGCATTCAATATAGTAATGAATAACACAAAACTGCTTAAAGGTGAAGATATATCGTTGATAAATTCTCTTAACAGGGTATTGGCAGAGGATATAAGCTCAAAAGATAATCTTCCCCCATTTGACAAATCCTGTATGGATGGGTATGCTTTAAAAAGTGAAGATACTAAGGAAAAAATGTCAAAATTTCAGATTAAAGGAAGCATAAAGGCGGGAGATTTTTCTGATATAGTATTGAAAAATGGCGAAGCGATAAAAATAATGACAGGAGCTCCAGTGCCAAAAGGTGCAGATGCAGTTATTCAAATAGAAAAAGTAAAAGTAGAAGGAAAAGAACTTCATGTATTAGAAAAGGTATCTCCTGGAACCAACATATTTAAAACTGGTGAGGAGATAAAAATTGGTGATGTTGCTTTAAGAAAAGGAAAGATTTTGAGACCTGCAGAAATAGGGTTATTGGCATCACTAGGTTATACTAAAATAAAATGTTATAAAGCCCCTAAAATTATAATAATAAATACTGGGGATGAACTTATAAATATAGATCAAAACTTAATGCAAGGTAAAATAAGGAATTGTAATGAATATACATTAATTGCCCTTATTAAAAATTTAAATGCAGAAGTTAAATCGTATGGAATAATAAGAGATGATAAGGATAAGATTTTTAATGCTATAAAAACTGCATTTGAAGAGGGAGATATAATCATAACTACTGGAGGAGCATCTGTAGGTGATTACGATTTTATAGAAGATGTTCTTCAGAAAATAGGAACAGATATAAAGTTTACTTCGGTAGCTATTAAACCAGGAAAACCAGTTGTTTTTGCAACTTTTAAAGATAAATTGTTCTTTGGACTTCCAGGAAATCCGCTTTCGGTAATAAATTCATTTGAAAGTTTTGTAGCACCATCTATTAAAAAAATGATTGGAAGAGATGATGCGTTTCCTGAAGAATTTCCTGTAACTTTAAAAGATGATTTTAAATCAGGAAAAGAAAGAGACTGCTATATGTATGTAAACATAAAAAAGGAAGATAACCGTTATTATGCCTATGATGTAGGAAGACAAGATTCCAATGGGCTTTTTACGCTTACTAAGTCAAATGGAGTCGTCATCATGGAAAAGGGAACTAGTATAGCAAAAGCTGGAGATATTTTAAATGGAAAATTTATATTCAAATAAGAGGTCAGTAATTTCTATTATTTCATCTAGTTCAAATTCGGGTAAGACTACCTTGATAGAAGGAATAATAAGAATTCTAAAAAGCAGAGGATATAAGGTTGGTGCAATAAAGAATGATGCTCATAAGTTACAGATAGATTACCCAGGAAAAGACAGCTTTAGATTTACAGAGGCAGGTGCGGACAATGTTGTTATTGCATCGGATAATACAGTGGCTATGATAAAAAAAGTAAGTGGACCCAAAAGTATAGAAGAACTGCTGTTGCTTTTTCAAGATGTAGATATTGTAATAGTGGAAGGCTTCAAGGGTAACGAATTTCCTAAAATAGAAGTATACAGGAAAAATGCAAGCAAATGTTTACTTTACAAAAATTCTAAATATAATTTTCAAAATTTTGTAGCTATTGTAACCAATGAAAACTTAATAACTGATATTCCTGTATTTGATATAAATGATACAAAAAAAATAGCTGATTTTATTGAGAACGACTTTATAGGAGGTAACAAAAATGGAGAAAACCATGGAACTTCATGTAGTCAAATATGACAAAGAATGTAAAAAGACAGTAGAGGAATCAACTATTTGTGAATATCCTTTAAATGTATTTGTAAATGGTGAACATTTGACAGTACTCTTATGTACGCCTGAAAAACTTAAGGAATTAACAATAGGTTTCTTGGCCTTTAGAGGTGTTATAAAATCTCTAGATGAAATAAAATCTCTAGAGATAGATGAAAAAAGTGGAGCGTCCAGGGTAACTTTGAAAAATAGCCAATTTAATAAAGAGTTGTATTCAAAGCAAGTGCTTCCTATAACATTTAATGAAAATGAGAAAAGTAAGTTCTTTTCATATATTATTGATTCCATGGAAATTAGTATAATCAACAATGATAATGTTTACATTCATGTCGATAAAATCTATGATCTAATGATGGACAATCTTGGATATTCCAAGACGTTTAAACTCACTGGAGGAGCACATTGTGCAGCTCTTTGTGATGAAGATAAAGTAATATCTATTTGTGAGGATGTGGCTAGACACAATGCTGTAGACAAGCTTATAGGTGAGGCATTTATAAAAAATATTTATTTAAAGGATAAAATAATATTTGTGAGCAGCAGAGTATCTTTTGAAATGGTATATAAAATTGCTAGGCTAGGGGTACCTATAATAATATCTAAATCTGCACCTACAAGTCTTTCTATAGAATTTGCAAAAGCTTTAAATGTTACATTAATTGGATTTGTAAGAGGAGAAAGAATGAATGTATATACAAATCCACAGAGAATAATATAGTAATTTCTGTTAACATATTTTTGAATATAATCTTAAAAAATTAATCATATAGTTATATAAAAATAATATAATATTTAATGTTAATAATTAGTCCCTAATTAAATAGGACTAAGTTTATATTTTAATTTTTAAATAAGGTAATTAAAATAATTTTAAATTAAATGTGTTATATGTTTTAAAATTATTTCTTAAGTATAGAGGCTCAAATCTTTGGTTTAGAGCTAATATCTTATTCCTTCTAATATTTTAAGGGGGAAATCAATTATAATATTCAAATGGGAGGGTGAAGTATTTAATGTTAACTAAACAGCAAAATGAAGACCTGTCTGGACAAGATGTAATTGAAAAATATCCTAAAGAGCAGAGATTTACTCTTGCTATACTACAGGATATACAGAGAAAGTACAAATATATACCAAGAGAAGCACTGGAGAATTTAGCTAAGTATTTGGACACGCCTGTAAGTAGACTGTATGGTATGGCTACTTTTTATAAGGCATTGAGCCTTACTCCAAAAGGGGAAAACATAATAACTGTATGTGATGGAACTGCTTGCCATGTTGCTGGTTCTATGGTTGTAATGGATGAACTTGAAAAGGCAATAGGAATTAAACCAGGTGAAACTACAGAGGATCTCAAATTTTCAATAAATACAGTTAACTGTATAGGATGCTGTGCAATAGCTCCTGTCATGATGATAAATGACAAATATTATGGAAATTTAACACCTAAACTGGTTGAAGAAATTCTTAGTGAGTATAGGAGTGAGAGTGATGAGTGATAAAAAAACTGTCAATATATGTTGTGGCACAGGTTGTTTAGCTAAAGGCAGTATGGAAGTATATGAAGAAATGAAGGCACAAATAGCTAAATTAGGGGCAAATGCAGAAGTAAATGTTAAATTAAAAGCAACAGGTTGCGATGGATTGTGTGAGAAAGGTCCTGTACTGAAAATATATCCAGATGACATTGCATATTTTAAAGTTAAAGTAGAAGATGTAGAAGACGTAGTAAAAAAGACATTGATGAATGGGGAAATAATTGAAAAATTATTATATTTTGAGACTGCTACAAAACAGAGATTAAGAAATCATAAAGAAAGTGAATTTTGTAAAAGACAATACAAAATTGCTCTCAGAAATGTTGGTGAAATAGATCCAATAAGTTTGGAAGATTATGTTGAAAGAGGCGGATACAAAGCTCTTAAAAAAGCAATAAGCAGCATGAAACCTGAAGATGTGCTTGAAGAAATAACAAAATCAGGTCTTAGAGGAAGAGGTGGAGCAGGATTCCCAACAGGACGTAAATGGAAAACTGCTGCAGATATTGATACATCACCTATATATGTAGTATGTAATGGTGATGAAGGAGATCCTGGAGCATTTATGGATAGAAGTATAATGGAGGGAGATCCTAACAGTGTTATAGAAGGTATGACATTATGTGCTTATGCAGTAGGAGGTACAAATGGATTTGCTTATATAAGAGATGAATATGGACTTGCTGTAGAAAATATGCAGAAAGCTATTAATAAAGCAAAAGATGAAAATTTATTAGGTAATAATATATTAGGAACTGATTTTTCCTTTGATATACAGATAGTAAGAGGTGGAGGAGCTTTTGTATGTGGTGAATCTACTGCACTTATGTCGTCTATAGAAGGTATGGTAGGTGAACCTAGAGCTAAATATATACACACTACAGAAAAAGGATTGTGGGGACAACCTACAGTTTTAAATAATGTAGAAACTTGGGCCAATGTACCTATAATAATTGAAAAAGGCGGAGATTGGTATCATGCTATAGGAACTATGGAGAAGAGTAAGGGAACAAAGGTATTCTCATTAGTTGGAAAAGTTAAGAATACTGGACTTGTAGAAGTACCTATGGGAACTACTCTTAGAGAAATAATATATGATATTGGCGGTGGAGTATTAAATGATAGAAAGTTTAAGGCAGTTCAGATAGGTGGACCTTCAGGTGGATGTTTACCAGCTGAATATTTAGATTTGCCAGTAGATTATGATACTTTGGTTAAAGCAGATTCCATGATGGGTTCAGGCGGAATGATCGTAATGGATGATAGAACCTGTATGGTAGATGTAACTAGATATTACTTGAGCTTCTTGGCTGAAGAATCTTGTGGAAAGTGTGTACCTTGTAGAGAAGGCGTAAAGAGGATGCTTGAAATACTCACTGACATATGCAATGGTGATGGAAAAGAAGGAGACATAGAAGAGCTTCTTGAAATATGTTCCATGACAAGCAAGGCATCTCTGTGCAGTCTTGGTAAGAGTGCTCCAAATCCAGTAATTGCTTCTATAAGATATTTTAGAGATGAATTTGAAGAGCATATAAAGAATAAGAGATGTAGAGCAGGAGTTTGTAAGAAACTTACTACATTTGGTATAGACGAGGATAAATGTAAGGGATGCGATATGTGTAAAAAGAATTGTCCAGCTGATTGTATAACAGGGGAAATTAAGAAACCACATACAATAGATGCTGATAAGTGCTTGAGATGCGGTAACTGCATGAACATCTGTAAGTTTGATGCTGTTAAGGTTCTATAGGGAGGTGAATGTAGATATGAAAATTACAATAGATGGAAAAGCTTGTGAAGCTGAAAAAGGAGAATTCATATTACAAATAGCAAGAAGAAATAACATATATATACCTACATTATGTCACAGCGATGCATTGCCTGGGCTTGCTAGCTGTAGACTATGTATAGTTAAAGTAGTAGATAGGGGACGTGCAAAGATAGTAACTTCCTGTATATTCCCTGTAAGTAAGGAAGTAGAAGTTATAACTAATGACGATGAAATAAAGAGAATGAGAAAAAACATAGTTATGCTTTTAAAAGTAAGATGCCCTGAAAATAAAGAGGTAAATGAATTAGCTAAAGCCTTTGGAGTAGAGGAAAAGAGAGTAAAGAGGTTCAAATTGGATCCAGAACAAAATTGTGTTTTGTGCGGACTTTGCGCAAAAGCTTGCAAGGAATTAGGTACTGGAGCAATTTCAACAGTTAATAGGGGTATGTATAAAGAAGTAGCAACTCCATATCACGAATCTTCACCGGAATGTATAGGATGTGCTTCCTGTGCAAATGTTTGTCCAACTAATGCAATAAAGGTTGTGGATAAAGATGGAGAAAGAGAAATATGGGGCAAAAAATTCAAGATGGTTAAGTGTGATTTGTGCGGAGAATATTTTGCTACAGAAGAACATGTAAAATATGCTTACAATAGGCTTGGAAAAGAGCAGCCAGAAAAACTTATGTGCAGCAGCTGCAAGAAGAAAGTTACAGCCAAAGATGTCAAAAATATTTTTGAGAACGTGTGAAAATTAAAAGAGGGGTGGTAATTTAAATGAAACCAGAGTTTAATTCTTTTGTAATAGCCGATCCTGACAAGTGCATAGGCTGTAGATCTTGTGAGATTGCCTGTGCTGCAAAACATAGAGAAGATACTCAAGGAAAAACCATTGGAACTATGAATAATAAAGTTACTCCAAGGTTATTCTTTGTTAAAAATAAAGGAAATGTAATGCCAGTACAATGCAGACATTGTGAGGATGCACCATGTCTAAATGCCTGCCCAGTTAATGCTATAGTTGAAAAAGATGGAAGTATCATTATAAATGAAAGTGCATGTATAGGATGTCAGACCTGTACAATAGTATGTCCGGTAGGTGCTGTAAGTTTACTGCCTAGAACTCAAGGTAAAGTAGTTACAGGAGGAATTCAGGTTAAAGTAAGAGCAGCAGCTTATAAATGTGATTTATGTAAGGAAGAGGGAGGAGAACCTGCTTGCGTCAAAGAATGTCCAAAAGAGGCCTTGAGGTTAGTAGATCCTAGAGAAGATAAAAAAGATCGTAGTGTGAAAGCTGCTATGGAACTGTTAAGTATAAACGCAAATCTCTAATTTATAAGTTATAAAAATCCGGAAAAGAAAGGAATGTTAAATATGCCAACTAGTACTTCTATGATAAATATAGATGAAGAATTATGTACAGGCTGCAGACGATGTGCGGATGTCTGCCCTGTAGATGCTATAGAAGGTGAACAGGGTAAACCTCAGAAGATAAATACTGAAAAGTGTGTTATGTGCGGACAATGCATTCAAGTTTGTAAAGGCTATCAATCTGTATACGACGATGTTCCTACTCCAGTTAGCAAAAGGTTATTTGATAGAGGATTGTTAAAGGAAGTAGATGAACCATTATTTGCAGCATATAATAAAGGTCAGGCAAAGAGTGTTAAAGAAATTTTACAAAACAAAGATGTATTTAAAATTGTGCAATGTGCACCTGCCGTAAGAGTTGCTATAGGAGAGGATTTTGGAATGCCTCTTGGAACTTTAAGTGAAGGAAAAATGGCAGCTGCACTCAGAAAATTAGGATTTGACAAAGTATATGATACAAACTTTGGTGCAGATCTTACTATAATGGAAGAAGGTAGTGAGTTACTAAAAAGAGTAGCTGAAGGCGGAGTTTTGCCAATGTTTACTTCTTGTTGTCCAGCATGGGTAAAATATGCAGAACAAACATATCCAGAACTTTTACCTCATCTTTCAAGTTGTAAGTCTCCAAATCAGATGGCTGGAGCTATATTTAAAACTTATGGAGCAGAGATAAATAAGGTTAATCCGGCTAAAATTTATAATGTATCTGTTATGCCATGTACATGCAAGGAATTTGAAAGTGAAAGAGAAGAAATGCATGACAGTGGACACAGGGATGTAGATGCAGTTATAACTACAAGGGAATTAGCACAACTGTTCAAAGATGCTGATATAGATTTTAATACTATTGAAGAAGAACAGTTTGATACTCCTCTTGGTATGTATACCGGTGCAGGAACTATATTTGGTGCTACAGGTGGAGTTATGGAAGCAGCACTTAGAACTGGATATGAACTTTATACTAAAAAAACTATTCCAAGTATAGATCTTACTATGGTAAGAGGTGGAGAAGGTTTTAGAACTGCTGAAGTAGATTTAGGGGATATTAGACTAAAAGTAGGAGTAGTTTCCGGCTTAAAAAATGTAAAAGACGTTATGGAATCAGTAAAGGCAGGCAAATGTGATTTGCACTTTATAGAGGTTATGACCTGTCCTCAAGGATGTATAAGTGGTGGAGGACAACCTAAAGTTATACTTGATTCAGATAAAGAGGAAGCTTATAATAATAGGAAAAAGGGACTATATAATCATGACGCTAATCTTACTTATAGAAAATCACATGAAAATCCAGAAATAAAGAAAATATATGATGAGTTCTTAGACAAACCATTAGGAGCTAAGTCTCATGAATTATTGCACACTAAATATATCTCAAGAAAAAAGGAGAGTTAATAAAATGAAGAATTGCCTCGTAGTAGCAGATCCTAATAAATGCATAGGATGTAGGACTTGTGAAGCAGCTTGTGGTATTGCACATTCAGGAGGGGACTTTTTTAACACAAATGTATCCAAGATTAATTTTAATCCTCGCTTAAATGTGATAAAAACTGCTAAAGTAAGTGCTCCTGTTCAATGCAGACAATGCGAAGATGCACCTTGTGGTAAAGCTTGTCCAGTTAACGCTATTTCAAATGAAAATGGTTATGTTAGTGTAAATAAAGATGTATGTGTTGGATGTAAAATCTGCATGTTAGCTTGTCCTTTTGGAGCTATTGAATTAGCTTCTCAATATAGGGATGGAGAAGTTGTAGACCAAAAGGGACTTAAGATGAGTGAGGAAGGTAATCCTACTGTGAATGGAAAAGGAAGAGTGGTAGCAAATAAGTGTGATCTCTGCCAGGATAGGGATGGAGGGCCTGCTTGTATAGAAGTTTGTCCTACAAAATCTCTCAAACTAGTTACTTATGATGACAATAATAATATAGTTGAAAAAAAAGATGACGACGAACGTGAAGTAAGCTAAAAAGTATATCAAGTGATTCTTAGGTTCAGGTGCGTAGCAGTGATTATCCCCCGCTTTGAAGAAGATGGGGGGTTAGCAATGGTAGCAATCGGATAAAACTATAGATAATATTTAGGAGCTTTCATCATAGCCATATGGTGAAAGCTCTTAGTTTTTTGTTGTATATAACTTAACTCAATTTTTTAAATACCAAAGTACAAAGATTAAAGAAGAAATTTGGATAAGTAAAAAATACTCCAGCATAGGGGTCTAACTATGCTGGAGTATTTTTACTTAGATTTTAGGTTTAGGGCTATTAAAATGTTTTTTCAAACATATATTCACATTTATATTTAAGCAACTCTTGTGCCAATTGTTGTCCTGTTGAAACAAGACACTTTATATTTATATAATATCATAATGACACAAAAAGTCAATATCATTATGATATTATATAAATATTTATCATAATGATACAATGATTTTTCATGATTGTTCTCAAAATGTGATATACTAAAACTAAATAGAAGATTTACATATAGAAGGAGGTTAAAGAATGGAAGATATGAGTTTCCTAGATGATGTAGGTAGTATGTGCAGGATTGATATGGACAGTATATTGGAATATGATATATCATCTTTTATACTTAAAGCTATTTTTGATTGCTGTTACGATGGTCTCATAATTACAGACGAAAACCTTTTAATAAAAAAAGTTAATATAACAACTGTTAAAATACTGGGAGTGAAAGAAGAAACTTTATATTTAACTTATTTAAATGAAATATTAAAGGATGAAATATTAAAAACTGTGGTACTTACTGGAGAAAACAAATGGTCGCAAGATTGTAGTTTTTATATAGATGGAAAAAGGATAAGATGTGTTGTAAATTTGGTGCCTGTAAAATTAAGAGGACGAATAATAGGATTAGTACTAGCTATTAGAGATACTAAAAACCTACATAAGATGGTAAATAATTTAGTGGGTTATAAGGCTTCATTTACTTTTGATGATGTCATTACAAAAAATGAAAGGGAGAAAACTGTCATAAAGTTAGCTAAAAGAGCAGCTAAAACAAATTGTAATATACTCATAGAAGGTGAAAGCGGCACAGGAAAAGAAGTATTTGCCCAATCTATTCATAATTACAGCAGTAGAAGTAAGGGGCCTTTTGTAGCTGTAAACTGTGCTGCAATACCTAGAGAATTAGTAGAAAGTGAACTTTTTGGATACGAAAAAGGTGCCTTTACTGGTGCATCAAAAGGAGGAAATCCAGGAAAATTTGAATTAGCAGATGGAGGTACAATATTTTTAGATGAAATAGGAGAACTCCCACTTGATATTCAGTCAAAACTTTTAAGGGTATTAGATAACCTTAAAATAGTTAGGGTTGGAGGAAATTATGAAAAATCTATTGACGTAAGAGTAATTGCGGCAACCAATAGGGTACTTAAAGATGAGGTTGAAAACAAAAATTTTAGAGGAGATCTTTATTATAGACTTAATGTCATGAATATTCATCTTATTCCTCTAAGAGACAGAAAGGAAGATATAGAACTTTTAGCCCAGTATTTTGTGAGTCAGCTTAATATTAAGAATCCATGTGATCCCAAGTATATAGACCCTTCCTACATAGAAAAGTTGAAGAGGTATAATTTTGAAGGAAATACAAGAGAACTTAGAAATGTAGTGGAAAGATCTTATTATCTTTGCGAGGATACCATGATAACCTCAAAGTACTTGATTGGTAGGAGTGGAAAAGCTGAAATACAAATAAGTAATGATTTATCAAAAGAAATTTTACCTTTAGAAGTAGTAGAAGAACGATGTATACGAAATGCACTTGAATATTGTAAAGGAAATGCCATGAAGGCGTCTGAATTACTACGAATAGGCAAGGCAACTATATACAGAAAGATAACTAAGTATGACATAGATTTGAATTTATATAATTATAAATCTGAAAATTGATTTAAGTTTAAAATTGCAATATAGTTGTGATACTAATAAAAAACGAAAAATAACATGTAAATAATTAAAAGTAGAAAAATATTGCCAAATATTTTAATTGTATAATACTAGTGATTAGAAAAACTTAAATAAAGGAGGGTATGTATGTTTTTAGGCAAAGTTGTTGGAAAGGTTGTTTCTACCCAAAAAAGTGAAAAGCTTATAGGAAACAAACTATTAATAGTAAAAAAAATAGATGAAAAAGAAAATTTAATAGGTGATCATTTTGTTGCTGTAGATACTGTAGGTGCAGGTGCTAATGATACTGTAATTGTGGTTACAGGAAGTGGATCAAGAAATTCTAGTGATTCTCAAAATGATATACCAATAGATGCTTCTATCGTAGGTATTGTAGATTCTATTGAATGGGATGAACGCTAATTAATAAAGTGTAATTAATTCTTAACTCGACTTTCGTAGTTTAAAAATATTGCGTCGCAATATTTTTGAGATGACAGAGGACAATTGACAGAGGACAGTGAAGGATGATGTTTCTCCGCTATGCTACGAAAAATCTTCAATTTAAAAGAAACTTATGTCCTTTTATTTTTCATGGGTATTCTTTTAGTGAGTAAGTATCTGAAAATCATAGATTTTAGATACTTACTTAAGCGATGTTTTGCTTTAGCAAAACAAGCTTAAAAATAAATTAGTTTTCTGACGTAAGGAGGAAAACTTACCTTCATTGTCCTCTGTCCTCTGTCAATTGTCCTCTCAAAAATGTTTCGCAATATTTTTATATTAAGTTAAAATTTTATATGTGCTAGAGTTGAGTTATATTATATAAAGTAAATGGATTATAATTACGATAAATATATAATAAGTTATGCTTGTATTAATTAGGAGGGATATATGTAGATATGGATAATAAAACTCAGCAAAAAGATTTTAAGGAAATGAAAATAGAGGACATAATTGACTTGAAGTTTTTGCAAGAACTTCAAGATAATTTTTCAAAAGGTACTGGAACTGCAAGTGTTTCTATAGATGATACAGGTTCACCTGTAACTGAAGGAAGTTGTTTTACCGATTTCTGCATGAAGCTTACAAGAGGATGTAAAATTGGCAATGAAAGGTGCCAGGAATGTGATAAAAAAGGTGGAGAAGAATCTTATAGAACAGGTAAACCTGCTGTTTATACTTGTCATGCTGGACTTACAGATTATGCAGCTCCAATAGTATTACAAGGTAAGATTATTGGCAGCGTTATTGGAGGACAAGTTTTGACGGCACCACCTGATGAAGATAAATTTAGAAAAATAGCCCTAGAAATAGGAGTAGATCCAAATGAATACATAGAGGCACTTAGAAAAGTAAAAGTTGTAGAAAAAGATAGAGTAGAAGCTATAGCAAAGGTATTATATATGATGGCAAATACTTTATCTAAACTTGGGTATAATCAATACAAGTTAGAACATATGGGTAAAAACATAAACGAAAGTTTACAGCAAATATCTCAAGCTATGGAAGGACTAGCATCTTCTGCTGTTACGGTTTCAGAAAATCAACAATCTTTAAATAAAGAGATTCAAAGTATAAAGGAGCTGTCGTCTAAAATATATGAAATTATAGGTTCTATAAAAAGTATTGCAGATCAGACAAAAATGCTTGGATTAAATGCGGCTATTGAAGCTGCTAGGGCGGGAGAATTTGGAAAAGGATTCGGTGTAGTATCAGACGAAATAAGAAAACTTTCGGATAGTTCAAAGGAAACTGCTGCTAAAGTTATAGAACTTACTTCAAATATTCAGACTTCTGTTTCAAAAACCTTGGAAACTTCTGATTATACATCAAAAACTACTGAAAATGAAGCAGCATCTATCCAGCAAATTAATTCTGGGTTACAGGAAGTATTATCTATGACTACTGAGATGAAAGAACTGGCACATGATTTAAAATAAGTACATATTAGAAATTTGATATATTGGTCTTAAAGGGCAATAATATTGTTCAATTATAGGATACTTATAAAAACTATATTTATATAACACATATAAATATAGTTTTTATTTGCTTAATTAGAATTATAAATACATTATATGTGAAAAATAATCAATAGTTTTAATAGTCAATAATTAGTAGTATGCTAAAATCGTATTAAATTGAAGAATTAATGAATAATATAGATAAATAACCTACTTTTAAGCTTTAGATTGACTAATTTAATTTAAAATAAGCTTTAAATATTCAAAAGAAGGTTATGATAAAAGTTAATTATAATATATAATCATTCCATACTAAACTTAAAAGAAAATTTACTTTTAGAGGAGCAAAAAAATGGGATCTAAATTAGAAAAACTTTTAATAGGAAAAAGTTTAAAAACTGAAGAATTAAAAAGTGAAAAATTAAATGTATTTTGGGGACTACCTATATTATCTAGTGATGCTATTTCTTCAGTGGCTTATGCAGGAGAGGAAATACTTTGGGTATTAATACCTGTAATTGGAATAATGTCATATAAATATATGTTTTATGCTACATTGTGTATTGTACTTTTAATGTTTTTAGTTACTATGTCTTATAGACAAACTATAGACGCTTATCCAGGCGGTGGTGGATCATACATTGTAGCCAAAGATAACCTAGGTACAACACCAGGACTTGTAGCAGGCGCATCACTTACTATAGGATATATACTTACCGTTGCAGTCAGTGCTTGTGCAGGAACAGCAGCAGTAACATCTGCAATTCCATCACTTTTTCCATATAAAGTTCAAATAACTTTATTGCTAATACTATTTATGACTATAGGAAATCTTAGAGGACTTAGAGAATCTTCTAAAATGTTTGGTGTACCTACATATTTGTTTATTATATCTATACTAGTTATGATTGCATGGGGAATATGTAAGGTTAAAATTTTTGGATATACTCCAGTAGCTGCTTATAAAGTACCTCAGGTTACAGGAGATATAACTCTCTTTTTATTTTTAAGGGCTTTTTCTTCAGGATGTACAGCCTTAACGGGTATTGAAGCAGTAAGTAATGGAATACCTAACTTCAAAGAGCCGTGTCAAAAAAATGCTAAGAAAGTATTAGGACTTCTTTCTTTTACTGTATTTATAGTATTTTTAGGTTTATCTTACCTGGCAACATTATATCATTCAGTTCCTAATTCTAATGTAACCGTAGTAGCTCAGATAGCAGCTCAGGTATTTGGGAACAATGTTATGTTTTATATAATTCAGGCAACTACTGCAATTATACTTATTATGGCAAGTAATACAGCCTTCGCAGGACTTCCAATGCTTTTAGCATATATAGCTAAGGATGGTTTTGCACCAAGACAGTTTGCCAAAAGGGGAAAAAGACTTGGATATTCTAATGGAATTATAACTTTAGGAATTATATCTTGTTTATTAGTTGTATTATTTAATGGCGAAACTCACTATTTAATGCCTCTTTATGCTGTAGGAGTTTTTATATCTTTTACATTATCACAGTTTGGGATGCTTGTAAGATGGGTTAAAATAAGGAAACAAGGGTGGGTTCACAGAGCTTTTATAAATGGTGTAGGTGCTTCTGTAACTTTATTTACAGCTGTTTTACTTGGAATAACAAAATTTACAAGTGGAGCTTGGATAGTTTTTATACTTATACCAACTATAGTATATTTCATGGCGATTATAAAAAAACATTATACTAAAGTAGCAGAACAGTTAAGACTATCTATTGATGAAAAACCTAAAGAAATAAATTTTGCAGAACAAAAGAGATACGTAATAGTTCCTATTGACACTTTGAATAAATCTTTTTTGAAAGCTTTAAATTATGCAAGAACAATTTCTAAAAATATAATAGTTTTTCATGTTTCTGTAGATGATGAGGCTACAAATAAGCTTTTGAAAAAATGGCACGAATATGATGTGGACATACCAATAATAGTAAAAAAATCACCTTACAGAAGTATTGTGGGTCCTCTTGTTAAATTTATAGAATCCGAAGAGTACTCAGCAGGATCTAAGGATACAGTTACTGTAGTTCTTCCCCAATTTGTAGTTACAAAATGGTGGGGAAATATACTTCATAATCAAACGGCATTATTTATTAAAACCATGCTTTTGAGAAGAAGAAATATAGCTATAGTTACAGTACCATATATAATATTTGAAGATTAAAGAAAATATATAGAGTTTCTAAACGAAAAATAAACTTGTGTTCCGAATATTTTTACAACCACAAGTACGTTAAATATTTTGATAAGTCTAAGCAGAAAATTTACAAAAAGCTAAGACCTTTTGAAAACTCGTACCTCAAACAATTCAAAAGGTCTAAGTTTTTTTGCAAATTTTCCACTAAGACTTATATGCAAAATATTTAAATGTACTTGCTTATTGTAAAATATTTCTACGCACAAGTTTATTTTTTAGTTAAAACTTTATATTTGATTATGCATTTTTAGTTATTAATGCCTCAAGTTTTGCAGTTTAAAAAAATTACGAAGCAATATTTTTGAGAGGACAGAGGACAATTGACAGAGGACAGTGAAGGAGGATTTTTCTCCGCTGCACTACGAAAAATTTTTAATTAAATTTTTAATGGCTCATTTGGCTAAAGCGAAATATCGTTGACTTATATAAATTTTAGGATTGTTTTGCATTAGCAAAACAATCCTAAAAAAATAAATTAGTTTTCTGACGTAAGGAGGAAAACTTACCTTCATTGTCCTCTGTCCTCTGTCAATTGTCCTCTTGAAAAATTACGTCGTAATTTTTTTATATTAAGTCAAAATTTTATATGTTCGAAAGTCGAGTTAACTCTTAATTAAAATATAATTTGCATGTAAAGGATTACTTGCATTTTGAGATAAAAATTTTCATAAAAACTGTTGAATATTTATTTTTATTATGATATTATAATTCATATACTTCAACAACATACATGTGTATTTGAATGACGGACAAGGCGGGGTTTTATGAATAATAGATTTCTTATAATTGATACTAAAATACTTCCTGATGTGTTTGACAAAGTTGTAAAGGTAAAAGAACTTTTGAGAACTGGTTGTGTAAAAGACATATCAGAAGGTGTAAAGAAAGTAGGCATAAGTAGAAGCAGTTATTATAAGTACAAAGATTCAGTGTTTACATTATCTGAAGGTATAACAAGTCACAAGGTAACTATTGGACTTATATTAGCTCATAAGACTGGGTCACTATCAAATATACTTGATAAAATAGCGCAAAGAAGGGGCAACATATTGACTTTAAATCAGGATATACCCATAAATAATGCGGCTGCTGTATCTATAACTTTTGATGCTTCTAAATTGGAAGTAGAAATTAATGAACTTGTTGAAGAGATAGGTAAGTTAGACAGCGTTATAAGTGTAAGTTTGGTAGCAGTGGAATAGATGAAGTTTGTTTTAATTATGTGCAAAAACAATGAAAAGGAAAAGTAAATAATGTATTGCTTTTAGAGAGGGGGATTCATAGGCTGTAATATTCCCTAAGTTAATATTTATTGAAAACCACCTTTGAGTTGTATACTGAAATTTAATAGTAGGTATTTCCGCAGATCTGCGTTATGGATATTGAGAGACAGTAATGGCTTTTAAGTAATGGATGAATATCCTAGGCTGTAATGGGGCTTAGTTATTTTAGTGATAACTAAAAATTGACACTGTTAATTGGGTGGAAACGCGATAAAACTCGTCCCAGTAGGGAAGGGTTTTTTTAACATTAGAATGTAACTTAATACTTAAATAAATTTATCTGAGTTTTAGAATTACTTGATAAGATTAAATAATTAGGGGGAAGTAAAATGGCAAATATAGCAATGCTTGGATATGGAGTAGTAGGAAGTGGAGTAGCTGAACTTATATCTAGAAATAGATATAAATTTAAAGATGAACTAGATGAGGAATTGGTAATATCAAAAATTTTGGTTAGAAATGTAGATAAACACTTAAACAATAAAAATAGGGGGCTTTTAACAGAAAATATAGAGGATATATTCAATGAAAAGGTGGATATCATAGTGGAAGCTATGGGGGGGCTAAATCCATCTTATGAATATATAAAAAGAGCTTTAAATATGAAAAAACATGTAGTTACAGCTAACAAGGATTTGATGGCAGAAAGAGGATATGAGCTTTTGCAGTTAGCTAAAAAAAATGGAGTTACCATTCATTTTGAGGCAAGTGTTGGAGGGGGAATACCTATATTGAAATCAATGAATGAATGTCTTGTGGGAAATGAAATAAAGAGTATCAAATCTATATTAAATGGTACTACAAATTTTATATTGTCAAAAATGAGTCATAATGGTATGAGTTATGAAGAAGCTTTAAAACTTGCTCAGGAAATGGGTTTTGCAGAAGCAAATCCAGAATCAGATGTTAAAGGATATGATGCAGCTAGAAAGCTTTCAATTTTATCTACTATTGCATATAACAGAAGAGTGGATTGGAAGAATATAAATATAGAAGGAATTACACAAATTGATAGCGATGATTTCAGATATGCCAAAATGCAAAAGTGTAGTATAAAACTTCTTGGAATCAGTAAGGTATCTGAAGATGATATATATGCAACTGTTATGCCAGTTATGGTAAAACAAGATTCTATGCTCGGGAAAATTGAGAATGAATACAATGCTATTTTAGTAGAAGGAGATGCAGTAGGAGACGTGATGTTTTCAGGAAAAGGAGCAGGTATGTTTCCTACAGCTAGTGCAGTTTTTGCAGATATAGCAGATATAGTTGAAAATAAAAGAGAAAAAACTATTACTTTTAGTAGTGAAAAGGCTAGTATAAATAAGAGCTGGAATTTAAAAAGTAAATGGCTTTTAAGAATTAAAACACAAAATAGAGTAGAAATTATAGAAAGTATATCTTCAAGTTTTAAAAGCTGTTATATTTTGTCTAATAGTGTTTCTGGAAATAAGGAAGAAGTTGTAGCTTTTGTAAATGCAGATAACGAAGATTTAATAGATGAATATATTGAAAAAGTAAAAAGTGAAAAAAATGTGCAGTCTGTGAAGAAGTTATTGGTTTTAGATAAATAATGAGAATAGAATTTTAGCAAAGGTTTTTACAAAATTGGAGGGATATTAGATATGACTAAAGTCAAAGTTAGGGTGCCGGCGACTACAGCAAATATGGGACCGGGATTTGATACTTTAGGTATGGCACTCAAATTATACAATGAAATTGAAGTTGAAGAAATAACTGGAAAAACTGAAATATATAATGGTGGATTAAAGTTAGAAGAGGATTTTAGGGAAAATCTTATATACCAAAGCATAGTGAGTGCTATGAATGAACAAGGATATTCTTATAATGGATTTAAAATAAATGTGCTTAAATGTGATATACCTATGTCAAGAGGGCTTGGAAGTAGTTCTGCATGTATAGTAGGTGGTATAACAGCTGCAAATGCAATTATGGAAAATAAAATGGATATGGAAGATGTAATTGATTTGGCTACGAAAATAGAGGGACATCCTGATAATGTTGTACCTGCAGCACTTGGAGGAATGGTAATATCTATAAAAGTGGGCGAGGATATAAAACATTCAAAGGTAAATGTACCAAATAAGTTAAAATTTGTTGCTATGATACCATCTTTTAAGGTTAGCACAGCTCTTTCTAGGGAAGTTCTACCTAAATCTTATTTAAAAGAGGACTGTATATTTAACACTTCTAGGTCTGCTATGCTTATAAGTGCTCTTTATAACAATGAATTTGACAAACTTAGAATATGTTTTGAAGATAAAATCCATCAACCTTATAGAAAAAGTTTAATAAGAAATTTTGATGATGTTTTTAAAAAATCCAAAGACTTAGGATCTATAGGAGAATTTATAAGTGGTTCAGGATCTACACTTATGGCAGTAGTGGATAAAAATGCAGAGAAATTTGTAAGTTCCATGAAAAATTTCTTAAGTGAACTAGAAGATACTTGGAAGGTTATTTTACTTGATCCAGATTTACAGGGAGCTAGAGTTTTAAATTAGTCTACTAATGGTAATGTAGTTAATTGGAATTAGTGATTTAAGAATTCAGTGTTGTTTTTATGTCAATTGATTTAATAAATAAAGGAATTTTTAAATTTGTGTAGAATTTTAAAAGTATAATCCTTTAATAGAGTTAAATCAAATTAAATGTACAAAAGAGGTGAAGCAATGCTGGATGTTAAAATAGAATATAAAGATATAAAAATCTCTAATGTGCAAGAAAAAGATTTAGTGTCCATACAAAAATTGATGAATAGGAAGGATTTCCTAGAGGGAGAAACAAATTTAGAAGATCTAAGAGAGAGATTTTTGGAGAGCTATATAAGTCAGTGTGAGTTCTTTTTAAAAATAGAAAAGGGCAGTATTTTAATAGGAATATTAAAGGGGAGAATTGAGTTTAAAAATGAAAATGAACTTTGGATATGGTATTTTTATCTATCTGAAGTATATAAAAATACAAGTTTAGGGGGCATTTTAATAAAAGAAATAATAGAGTATTTTTCTAGAGAATATGATGTGACTGAATTTTTTGCTAGAACAATTAAAAATGAAATTGAAAACATGAATATCTGGAAAAGTGCTGGGTATAAAGCTATTAGAATAGTAAAGAATTTCTATGACATAGATGGAAAGCACATGGACATGATAATTATGAAAAAAATTTAATAATTATCAGTAATAATTTTTTTATCCCATAATATTAATATATAAAAATAGTATAAAATTAGGGGTGAAAAAATGAAGTACACACGATATGATTTAAAAAGAGAGAAAAGTACTAAGTCTTTTGTGTTTTTTACGTGTATAATACTTGCAGCTGCATTTATACTAGGAACTTTTATATTTAAAGTGGTATTTAGAACATCAGGAAATTTAAATGACAATACGGCCAGTACTGTATCTCAAAATAAGGTTCAAAATACTTCTGATAAGAGTAGTTCAGCTGTAGATGGTAAATCTACTGAATTTATAGCTGTACAAGGTGGAGTTTATAAAGATAAAAATAACGCAGCAGAGGAAAAGAGTTTGTTAGCTAAATATGGATTTCCATTTTGTATACAGGATTCAGATAAGACAAGGGTATTTTTAGGTGTGTTTCAAGAGGATGTTGGAGAAAAAATGATGAAATCTCTTACAGACCAAAAAATAGACAATTCAAAAATGGCATTTACAATAAAGAGGGATGATCTGTGTAATGTTGAAATAGCAGAAATAATAAATGCAAATCTAGAGATACTAAATAAGCTTTCAGAACAAGATGTAAAATCTATACAAACAGATGAATTAAAAAAATGGTGTTCTTCTTTAAAAAGTGAAAAAACGGAAAATGGCAATAATAAATTAGTTTTAAAAGATTTAACAGAATATGTAAACAAGCTTCCTAAAGAAATAACGAAGGATAAAGCTGAAGAAAATTATATGTATATATTTAATATATTAAAAAAAGTAAAATCTAATTAATTTTATCTTGTTAAGATAATCGGTCATAATATAAGGGCAAGTACGGGGACATTTACACCAATACTTGTCATTTTTATGTTTAATTAAAAAATTTTTTTGAACAATAATATATATACTTGTTTATGCTTTTATTAAATGATAAACTATATAAGATATAATGTTAAGGTAGGGGGATTTTTGTGAGAGGGGCTGAAAAAGGTAAGAGCTTTTTATGGTTTCTTATAATTTTAGGAGCTATATGTGGAAGTCTTATAGGAGATGCTATTGGAAATAATTTTAGTTTTCTAAACTTTTTTAAAAATTCTTATTCTGTAGGGATGACTGAACCAGTTATATTAAATCTTAAGGTTGTAGTATTGACTTTAGGAGCAAAGTTTAGTATAAACATTATGACTATAATTGGTATAATTGTGGCTATAATACTATATAGAAGATATTAGGAAGTGATGACATGGAGATTGTATTGGCTTCGGCTTCCAGTAGGCGAAAGGAACTTTTAAAGAGATTAACAGGAAATTTTGAAGTTATGGTAAGTGATTTTGATGAAAATTCTGTTGAATTTAATGGAAATTGTGGTTCTTATGTTATGGAGCTAGCTGAAGGTAAAGCTAAAAATGTGTGCTCAAAGTTGAAAGACAGTAGTTCTATAATAATAGGATGTGATACAATAGTATTTTTTAAAGAAAAGGTACTTGGAAAACCACGTAGTATAGAGGAAGGTTTTCATATGCTGAAATCCTTAAGCGGAAATGAGCATAAGGTATATTCAGGCATAGCAATTATAGATAAATCCTCAAATAAAATAATTAAGGACTTTGTGTGTACTCGTGTAATATTTTCTAAAATAGACGATAAACGCATAAGGGAGTATTTAAAAACAGGAGAATATAAGGATAAAGCAGGTGCCTATGGCATTCAAGGTCATGGAGGAGTTTTTGTAAGAGAAATCCATGGATGTTATTATAATGTAGTAGGATTACCTTTAAATAAGTTGTATAATATGTTAAGTGAGATGGGGTTAAATCTATAATAAGGAGTTTTTAAATGAATGAATTAGTAAAAATTATGGATTTACCACAAAATGAAAGACCTAGGGAGAGGTTATTCAGATATGGACCAGAAGTTCTTTCTAATTCAGAACTTTTGGCAATAATACTTGGTTCAGGTACAAAAAAAGAAAATATAATATCTTTAAGCAGCAGGATTATAAAAGACAATGGAGGACTAAATGGAATTTTTAATTCTAATTTAGAAGATCTTATGAATATTAGGGGCATTGGAAAGGCAAAATCTGCTAAAATATTTGCTGTGGTGGAATTGGCAAAGAGATTCAAATCCTATAGGGATGGTGATGATTATAAGATATGCAATCCAGGAGATGCAGCAATGCTTGTCATGGAAGAAATGAAGGGATTGAAGCAGGAATATTTTAAAGTTATTATGTTGAATACAAAAAATATAGTTATAGGCATTAGAGATGTATTTATAGGAAGTTTAAATTCTGCACTGGTACATCCAAGGGAAGTATTTTACTATGCTATAAAGAAAAATAGTGCATCTATAATTGTGTGCCATAACCATCCTTCGGGAGATCCATCACCTAGTAATGAGGATATAAATATAACACATAGATTAAAAGAATGCGGTGAACTTTTAGGCATACAGCTATTAGATCATCTTATAATAGGAAACGAAATATATGTTAGTTTAAAACAAAAAGGAATTTGTGGATATTGAAAGGAGTAATATAAATGGGATTTTTTGGAATGTCAAGAGACATGGGAATTGATTTAGGAACAGCTAATACACTCATATATGTTAAAGGAAAGGGAATAGTACTTAGAGAGCCTTCTGTAGTTGCTATAAATAATGATGTAAAGAAGGTAATGGCAATAGGTAATGAAGCAAAAGATATGATAGGAAGAACTCCTGGTAATATTGTGGCTATAAGACCGCTAAAAGATGGCGTTATTGCTGATTTTGATGTTACTCATACTATGCTTAGAAAATTTATAGAAAAAGTAAGTCCTAAGTCAGCATTTACTAGTCCTAGGATATTTGTATGCTTTCCATCTGGAGTTACGGAAGTTGAAAAAAGGGCAATAGAAGAGGCAACAAAGCATGCAGGAGCAAGGGACGTGCTTTTAATGGAGGAACCTATGGCAGCTGCTATTGGCGCAGGACTTCCAGTAAATGAACCAACAGGAAGTATGATTGTAGATATAGGTGGAGGTACTACAGAAGTAGCTATAATATCACTTGGAGGAATTGTTACAAGTAAATCTTTAAGAATTGCTGGTGATGAGTTGGATCAGGCTATAATAGGCTACATAAAGAAAGAATACAATTTAATGATAGGTGAAAGAACTGCGGAAAATGTAAAAATTGAATTAGGTTCAGCTTTTGATATAGGTGAAGAAAATTCCATGGAGATAAGAGGAAGAGACTTAATATCAGGGTTACCTAAGGTTATAAATATAACAGAAGGTGAAATAAGAGAAGCTCTTAAGGAACCTGTAGCAGCAATAATTGATGCTATAAAAACTACCCTTGAAAAGACACCACCAGAACTTGCATCAGATATAATGGACAAAGGAATTATGCTTGCAGGTGGTGGAGCTATGCTTAGAGGATTGGATCAGTTGATAAATCAAGAAACACATATGCCTGTTCATATAGCTGAAGCACCTCTTGATTGTGTTGCACTAGGTGCTGGAAAAGCTCTTGATACTATTGATAAAATAGTAGCTAGTAGAAAATAGTGATGTATTATGAGATTTTTGAGAAATAAACTTGTATTAGCTATAATAGTACTTTCGATTATTTTTTTAGCTTTGATCTCTTTTAGTATCAAGGGTAATAGCAACTCAATTGTAAGAAATGGCATAGGTGTTACTTTTAATTCTTTTCAAGGAGGATTATACAAGGTCAATAATAGTATAAAAAATTCTCTGAGTTTTATAATAAACTTTTCTAGGGTAAAAAGTGAAAATGAGGAATTGAAGAAGGAAAATAGTTCACTAAAAAATAAATTAGTAGAATATAATTCACTTAAAAATGATAATTCCCAACTAAGAAAAGAGCTGAATTTTAAAAGCCAAAAATCAGAATATGATTATATAGGCTGTGACGTAATAGGTAGAAGTAGTGATGGAATTTTAAATGAATTTGCAATAAATAGAGGCAGTAAGGACGGTATAAAAAAGCAGATGGTCGCAGTTACTGCTGATGGATTGGTGGGACAGGTTGTCCATGTGGAAAGCAGTTGGTCTATAGTACAGTCTCTGGCTAACGAAAATCTAGCAGTAGGTGGGACTATTGAAGGTACTTCGACAGATACAAATGATGTGACAAATAGTGGTATGGTAAAAGGATACAGTGATGGTAATAATCAATTTTTAGCAAAATTATATTATCTTCCACAGGACTCTACTATAAAAAAGGGAGATGTTATCTTAACATCAGGAATTAATAGTTCATATCCTAGAGGAATAAGAATTGGAACTGTAATAAGTGTAGAGGATGATAAGGGAAAAGTAATGAAAAATGCTTTGATAAAACCTTATGTGAATTTTGATAAGCTTCAGGAGCTACTTATTGTGGTGCCTCAAGACAAAACGGATATAAAATACTAGGGTGGATGTAAAATGAAAAAATTATTAGTATTAGTTCTATTATCAGTTCTGCTATTTATTTTGGATAATTCACTGATGCCTTTTTTTGCGGTGAAGAGTTTTTATCCAGGGTTACTTATAATATTTGTAATTTGCTATTCCATTGTAAATGGAACGTGGGAAGGTATGTGGCTTGGAGTGTTTGCAGGGTTACTTCAGGATATATACTTTTCATATGGTTTTGGAATAAACTCGTTCACAAATATGATAGTATGTGTAATTGCAGGTATTGTAGGAAATAGTATATTTAGAAAAAGAAGACTTATTCCTGTTATTTCTTGTTTTTTACTTGTTTTGTTTAAGGGTTTGTTAATAATGGGCATTTTATACTCATGTGGAGTGTATGTGAATATAAAAAATGTATTTTTCACAGGAATTTATGATATGGTTTTGTGTATATTTATGTATAAACCAATATATAATCTTTGTAGTAAAGATTATATGGAAGCTAAGTGGAAATTTTAAAGGTGGAGATGATATTTTTTGAAAGAGAAGAAGCATTCTAATATTACAAGATATACTGTACTAGCAGTTATTATGGTAGCTATTTTTGCAACTATTGCTGGAAGACTTCTCTTTCTCCAAGTAGTAAAGGGGCAGGAATATAAAGAGCAGTCCAATAATAAATCTTTGACAGAAATACAGGAAGCGGCACCAAGAGGAAAAATTTTGGACAATAAAGGTAACATTTTAGCTACTAGTAACCAAAGTTATGTGCTCATATACAATCAAACGGATGAAAATGATAAGACTTTTTTTCCTACTATGAGTAAAGTATTTAAGATACTAGATGAAAGTGGGGAAAGTCAGAAGGATGATTTTGAACTTAAGATAAATCCTTATAGGTTTGAATTTAGAAGTGATGATGAAGAAACTAGAAAGAATCTTGAAATTAAGTTTAAAAGGGATAGAGGATTAAATGACGAAATAGAAAAGAAAATTAAAAGCAAAAATAAAAATATATCTGAAGATGATTTGAAGAGTTTAGTGAATAAAGAACTACTCAAAATAACTCCAGAGGATACTTTCAAAAAGCTTATTGCCAAGTATAAAATAAGTAGTGCATATTCTTTAGAAGATCAGAGAAGATATATGATTATTAAGGATACTTTAAAAATGCAGAGTTATTCTGGGTATAAACCTGTAACAGTTGCAAGTAATATAAAAAAGGATACTGCCTTTAAATTTTTACAAATGTCAAATGAACTCCCGGGAATAGATGTGGATACCCAGCCTATAAGATATTATCCTAATAAGGAACTGGGATCTAGCTTTATAGGATATATATCTAAAATATCTTCTGATTATGATAAATACAAGGAAAAAGGTTATGATGTAAGTAGTGATTATGTAGGTCAGGCAGGTATAGAAGGTGCGCTTGAAGATAGATTGAAAGGGTCAAAGGGAGGAAAAATAGTAAAGTTGAATAAAAATGGAAAAATAGTTCAAGAACTAGGTACAAAGGACTCTTATCCAGGTCAAACAGTTCAGCTAACAGTGGATTCCACGGTTCAAAAAGCAGCAGAAGATGCACTTGATACTACTATGGCAAGTCTCAGAGCTAATCCTTACGGACAGGATAGATCTGATACTACCAATGCAACTAGAGGAGCAGCAGTGGTGCTTGATGTGAATACGGGAGCTGTACTTGCCATGGCAAGCAGGCCAGGATATGATCCAAACATGTTTGCAGTTCCTGGAATGATTTCTCAAGATTTATATCAACAATATTTCAATCCGGATTTAGGAGCTTTTGGGAAGGAATATATAGAAAAGAGAAATATAACTTCAAACTTTCCAGGAGAGACAGAGGATCAGGTACTAAATACATTATTCCCACTTGATACAAGTATAAAAAATAACACTACTATAAGACAGGATGTTTATGACATATATCCAAAACCGTTTTATAATTATGCTACTCAGTCTTTAATACCTCCGGGTTCTACATTTAAGCCAATGACTGCTATTGCAGGTCTTGAAAGTGGAGTAATAAATCCAGGCTTTTGTGTAGATGATACTGGACAGTTTGATCAGGGCGGAAAAATTGTAAAGTTTATATTGGATGGTCCAAAAGGAGTAGTGGATTTGGCAAAGGCTCTACAAGTATCCAGTAACCCTTATTTTATGACTGTAGGTAAGCGAATTCGTGAGGCTCTTGGAGACGATGGACTTGCCAAATATGCATGGAAGTTTGGACTTGGCGTTCCTGTAAATAGTGATGTAAAAGCATCCACTGGGATAGAAATCCCAGAAAAGTTTGGGCAAGTATACAATACAGTATCGAATAAAAATACCTATGCTAGTACTTATTTGTGGCAGGTTATGGCTGATCTTAGAGATGGTCAGGATGATAAGGGTCATAAGGTAGCTTCACTTAATCTATATGATAATAGCAGTGATTCAAGCAAGATAAAGCAAATTAAAAATGATATCAAAACTTTGATAAAGAATTCTGTAAAAGATGGAAAGAGTGCTTTTGATAAAGCAAAATACAAAGAATTATTTTCTGAACTTGTAAAGGAAGATCCTAATAACAAAAAGGATATAAGTGATGAAAAGATGGATGATTTGATTGATGTCATATACAGTATAACTGTTTCAGATGCAAATGCTCAGTTAAAGGTACCGGCTAATATAGAAAATGCTGCTATAGGACAAGGGTTGAATGAGTTTACTCCTCTTCAGATGGCAAATTATATTGCCACTCTTGTGAATGGTGGAACTAGATATAAAGTACATTTGGTAGACAAATATTTAAATTCTAACGGAGGAATTATTGAGCAGGTTAAACCAGAAGTCATACAGAAAACTGGAATTAATCAAGAAACTGTAGAGGCCATTAAAGCTGGAATGGGATCAGTTAATGAAGGCGGTACAGCAGCGCAGATATTTAGAGGATTTCCTATAAGTACAGGAGGAAAGACCGGTACTGCAAGTTTAGGAAATCAGGAACAAATAGGTAGAACCGACTATTCTGAATATGTTGGGTTTGCGCCTCTTGATAAACCTGAAATAGCAGTATGTGCAGTTCTGTTTGATGGTGGTCAAGGAGGATATGGTGCAGCTACTGTAACAAGAGATATTTTTTCAGCATACTTTGCTGAAACAGGCCGTATAACTACTAGTACACCTACTAGTACAAGTACTCAACAAAACAGTAATTAAAATAAAGGGGCTGTCGCACTAAGAATAAATATTACAATATACTGTGTTTATCATTAATCTTTAAAACAATATATTGTATGTAAATTTCTTAATGTGACAGCCCCTTATATGATAATAGTTTTAATTAGAATTTAGCTTAAATAAGAATTTCCAGAACAAGTATTATATTAAAAAATAAAGTTGGAGATTAGGAAGGATTTATGTAAAGAGTGTTGAAATAATATATGAGGTGACTTATGGAGGCTAATTATGAGGAATAATAATATAGTAATTAAGGGTAATAGAGATGGAATAAATATAATTATAAATAATAATGGTTTTAAAGATTTTGATGAAATGCTTGAAAGTTTAATTAAAAGGCTTTCAACTGGAAAAATGTTTTATAAGGGATGTACTCTGAAAATAACAACAGAATTAAAGAGCTTAAATGAAAAGCAATTTAATGAACTTAAAAATATATTGTTTGAAAAATTTCTCATAAAGGATTGCATATTTGAGGACAGCAGTGAAAAACCAAGCAAAGTATTTTCGGGAATTTACGAAGGAAGAACTAAATTTTTACATAGGACGGTTAGAAGTGGTCAAATAGTAAATTATTCGGGAAATATAGTTGTAATTGGAGATGTAAATGCAGGTTCCGAAATATATGCAGGGGGTAATATAATAGTTTTTGGAGCGCTTCATGGATATGCCCATGCTGGATTTGGGGGGAATGCAAAAGCTATAGTTGCTTCAATTTGTTTGCAGCCGGAAATGCTTCAAATTGCAGACATAGTTACCAGATCACCAGAGGACAATATTAAACCACAGTATCCAGAAGTAGCTAAGATTAGGGAAAATATAATAATAGTAGAACCCTATTTGCCTAATAAGTTTATTTGATATCTCATAGTTAGTAAGAACTTCAGCTTTATTTTATGCTGAAGTTCTTTGTTAGTAACTTTAAAGCTATATAATTGGTATAAATTGTACTGAATAATATTCTGGATTATTCTTGCTATGTCTAGTATAATATTCTATAGATGGTTTTATTGCTTAGATGATTATCGTTAATTGTATACGTTCATATATTAAGAGAGATTTGTCTAATAAATTTATTTGATGGAGGTAGTATAGATGGGAGAAGCAATTGTAGTAACATCAGGCAAAGGTGGAGTGGGAAAAACTACTACTACGGCAAATATAGGCACTGCATTAGCTGCTTTGAATAAAAGTGTAGTAGTAGTAGATGGAGATACAGGACTTAGAAATTTAGATGTTCTTATGGGACTTGAAAATAGAATTGTATTTACCATACTTGATGTAGTAGAAGACAAGTGCAGATTAAAGCAGGCTCTTATAAAGGATAAGAGGCTACCAAACTTGTATCTTTTGCCTACAGCACAAACAAGAGATAAAGATGATATAAGTACCCAAGATATGCTAAATTTAATTGAAGAATTAAAAAGTGAATATGACTACGTAATTATAGATTGTCCTGCAGGAATTGAGCATGGATTTGAAAATGCAATAGTAGGGGCAGATAGGGCATTAGTTGTAGTAAATCCTGAAGTTACTTCAGTTAGGGATTCTGACAGAGTCATTGGAAAGTTAGATGCTAAAGGAATTGAAAAACATCAACTTATAGTAAACAGAATAAATTATGAAATGACTAAAAATGGAGATATGCTGGATGTAAATGATATATTAGATAGTTTGGCTATAGAACTTATAGGAGTAGTGCCGGATGACAGAAATATAACTATTTCTACAAATAAGGGTGAACCTATAGTACTCACTAGCAGCTCATTATCAGGACAAGCATTTAGAAATATAGCTAAGAGAATAACAGGGGAAAAAGTGCCTCTTATGGATTTGAATACTAGCCATGAAGGATTGTTTTCTTCAATAAAGAAACTATTTGGTATTAAATAAAGGGGGAGTAAGGGAATGGATTTGTTTAAGATGTTCTCTAGGCAATCTTCCAAAGATGTAGCTAAAGAAAGATTGAGATTAATACTAATACACGACAGATGTGATATGTCAAAGGAAGTATTAGACAATATAAAAGATGACATACTTAAAGTACTTTCAAAATATATGGAGATAGATCGTTCTGAAATAGATGTAAAAATGACAAATTCAGAGGAATTAACGGGAAATTCAGCAGCACTTGTGGCCAGTATACCTATAAAAAAGGTTAAGTATAATAAATAGGCTATGTATAAATTATGCATAGCTTTTTTATGTTCCTGTGTTATAATCATTATAGTTGCATTGGAGGGATGTATAAAATGCTTGAAAAATTTGTCATAAACAGGAAGCTTTTAAGGGAATTTGATTTTCCTATACTAATTACTGCCATAATTATATGTATCTTTGGAAGTTTAAATATTTATAGTGCCTCCCATATGAGTGATGGAACTCATTTTTTAAAATCACAGCTTATGTATATGGCTGTAGGGATTGTACTAACTTATTTTATACTTCTAGTAGATTATTCTGTCATAAAAGGTTATGTTGGTATAATATACTGGTTTTGTGTGTTTTTACTTATAATAAATTGCATACCAGCATTTCAGGCTACGGTTAATGGAGCTTCATCATGGATTAAAATTGGTCCTGTTAGCATGCAGCCTTCTGAATTTGCAAAAATAGGAATTGTATTAATGATTGCAAAAAAACTAGAGGATATGGAAGGAAATATAAACAACGTAAAAAATTTTATGAAGCTTATGATTTATCCACTTATTCCTATGGCTCTAATTGTAAAACAGCCTGACATGGGAATGACAATGGTATGTTTTTTTGCAGTTCTTGGAATAGTTTTTGTTGCAAAATTGGATTTAAGAGTATTAATAGGAGGGCTTTTGGCATTAACTGTTTTAATAGTTATAGCTTTAAATACACCTCTTATAGAAGAATATCAAAAAATGAGAATAATATCTTTGTTTAATCCTGAAAAATATCAAATGTCTTATGCTCTTCAGGTTACCCAATCACAAATAGGAATTGGTTCAGGTGGAATTTGGGGAAAAGGATTCTTGAAGGGAACTCAGATATCAGGAGGGTATGTACCAGAGGCCCATACAGATTTTATATTTTCTGTAGTTGGAGAAGAATGGGGACTTGTTGGGGCTTTAGCTTTGATACTGTTTTATGTTATTATACTTTATAGGTCCATAAAAATATCCAGGGAAGCTAAAGATATTTTTGGATCTATAGTATGTGTAGGAATAGCCTCAATGATGTTATTTTCAATTTTTCAAAATGTAGGTATGACTATAGGATTACTTCCTATAACAGGTATAACATTGCCTTTTATGAGTTATGGTGGAAGTTCGCTGCTTGCAGCATTTATAGAAATAGGTTTAATTTTAAACATAGGTATGAGAAGGAAAAAGATTAATTTTTAGGGGGAAATTTATATGAGAATTGCTTTTATAGCACATGATAAGAAAAAAGACGATATAGTAGATTTTGTAAAAAGATATAAAGATGTTTTTGAAGGTCATGAGATTTTTGCTACAGGAACTACAGGAAAGCTTATAAATGAGATGACAGGTCTAAAAGTTAATAGATTTCTTTCAGGACCATTAGGTGGGGATCAAGAAATAGGAAGTAAAGTGGCACAGGGAGAAATGGATATAGTTATTTTTTTAAGAGATCCTTTAACTTCACAGCCCCATGAACCAGATATTGCTGCATTACTTAGAATCTGTGATGTTCACTGTGTTCCTCTAGCTACTAATTTAGGTTCTGCAGAAGTTTTTGTAAAAGCACTAAAGTCACATAATTAGTAGACAAGCTATATTTTTTAGTTGATAGTTAAGAATGAAGAATTAATAGTTAGTGAGAACTTTTCTTCACTATGTTATGAAAAATTTTAAATTTATAGGCTATTGAAGCTTTGCTTCAATAGCCTATGTTTTAGACTTTTTGAAGTGTTAACGGAAAAAAATCATCCATAACTATTAACTATTAACTCTTAATTTTTAATTATTAAAAATATGCTTAAGTAATAAATAGGTTGCCCCTTAAATATATATAATTATGTGTATCATTTTAAATGGGGGAATCTATATTGGGAAATTATGATTCGGAATACCAAAATTATTATAATTCTTTAAAAGGAAGAGCCAATTACTCACCGCACCATGATAGAATAAGAAGTAGTGGGGGTTTCTTTTTTCAAAAGAGTAATTATTTGGTCAAGAGAATTATAAGGGATCTAATAGGAGTGTTAGTGTTGTTTGCATTCGTTATAGTTTGTAAAATTGTACAAACTCCACAGACTAAAAGTGTATATAGTTATTCTAAGGAAGTTGTGAATGAAAATTATGATTATAGCAAAATAGAAACTCAACTCAAAAATATAAATATAAATGATATTAAAAACGGGGCTGAAAATGTAATGAATCGTATTAGAGTAAATGAAGAAGAATAAATTTTAAGAGGTATTTCTGTGATTAAAATAAGTAAATATTTTATACCATATGTGATATTTCTGATTTTTATAGGGTATAAAGGGAAACTTATTTATACTTTTATTATAGTTTTCTTTCATGAAATGGTTCACTATTTAGCTGCTAGGTATTATAAATTTTCTGGATTTGACGTAGAATTTATAGCAATAGGGGCAGTTATAAAACTTAAAGATATAGATGAAGCATTTCCAAGAGAAGATCTAATGATTTCAATTTCTGGTCCTGCAGCTAATTTAATTTTTAGCGCAGTTTTTTATTTTGCATATAAGAATTTTTGCTCAAGCATTTTCTATATGTTCTTCTCTATAAATTTAGCTATAGGATTATTTAATTTAATACCGGCTTTTCCTTTGGATGGAGGAAGAATATTGAGAAGCATCTTAAACTTAAAAATGACTTATAGAAAAGCAAATAGAATTATGATAATGACAAGTATACTTATTGGAATATCACTTATGTTTATGTACATTCTCTTATTTTTAAATGGATATAGCAATTTTAGTATAGGAATAATAGGGATATTTATAGTTACTACTTCTTTAAAGGAAAATGAAAGGATATCATATATAATTATGGGTGATATAATTAGAAAAAGGTACAAATTTATAAAGAGAGGTTATATTGAAAACAGGGCTTTATCAATATACTATAAACAGAATTTGCTTACAGCTATGGGGCTATTTGATAAGAATAAGTATAATACATTTATGGTCTTAGATGATGAGATGAATTTAATAGATACAATATACGAAGAAGAAATTATAGAAGGGTTGAAGTTATATGGAAATATAACTCTAGAAAAATTTATTGAAATATTAAATGATAAATAATACTTTTTAACCTAAGGAAAGAACAAGATTGTATAGATTTTGTCTTTGCCTTAGGTTTATATATTTTAAATTATTTTTGGTTATGCTAAAATATAGGAATGATACCTAAGAGGAGGATTTTTAATGAATAGAATTTCTGATGATATATTATTTAAAGTGGAAAAACCTGCCCGATATATTGGAGGGGAGATGAATTCCTATGTAAAAAATAAGGATGAAGTAGATATTAGATATGCATTTTGCTTTCCGGATGTATATGAAGTTGGAATGTCATACCTTGGTATGAAAATACTTTACTATATACTAAATGAAAGAAAAGATACTTATTGTGAAAGAGTATTTGCACCCTGGCCTGATATGGAAGAACTTATGAGAAAAAATAATATATCACTTTATGGACTTGAGAGCAAAGATCCTATAAAGAATTTTGATTTTATAGGGTTCACTCTTCAATATGAAATGAGTTATACTAATATTTTAAATATGTTAAATTTAGCTGGACTTTCTATTAGGGCTTCTGATAGAGGAGAAGAAGATCCTATAATTATGTGTGGAGGGCCCTGTGCCTATAACCCTGAACCTCTCTTTGATATAGCAGATATGTTTGCTTTAGGTGAATCAGAGGAACAGATGAACGAGATTATGGACCTTTACAAAGAGTATAAAGGAAGAAAAAAAGAATTTTTGAGGGCGGTGTGCCATATAGAGGGTATATATGTGCCTTCTCTTTATGATGTAAACTATAATGAAGATGGAACCATAAGAGAATTTAAACCGCTTTATGATGATGTGCCACCTAGGATTACTAAAAGGATAATCAAAAATTTTAATGATGTGGAATATCCAGATAAAATTATAGTGCCTTATACAGATATAGTACATGACAGGATAACTCTTGAGACTTTTAGGGGATGTACTAGAGGATGCAGGTTTTGTCAGGCAGGTATGATATACAGGCCTGTAAGGGAGAAAAAAACATCTAAACTTTTGGAAACAGCAGATAAGCTTATAAAAAGTACAGGATATTCGGAGGTATCTCTTACTTCTTTGAGTATATGTGATTATTCAGATTTAAAAAATTTAGTTGTTAATTTTATAAATGAACATAAAAAAGACAAAGTAGGGTTATCCTTGCCTTCACTTAGAATAGATTCTTTTTCTGTAGGACTTATAAATGAAATACAAAAAGTTAGAAAAACTGGACTTACTTTTGCACCAGAGGCAGGAAGTCAGAGAATGAGAGATGTAATAAATAAGGGTGTTACAGAGAAAAATTTGATGGATTCTGTAAGCAGTGCTTTTGAGTCTGGATGGTCTACCATAAAGTTGTATTTTATGATAGGGCTTCCCTACGAAACAATGGAAGATGTAAAGGAAATTGCACATTTATCCCAAAAAGTAGTGGATGAATATTTCAAAGTACCTAAGGATAAAAGAAAAAAGGGATTAAAAGTAACAGTTAGTACTTCAATATTTGTGCCAAAACCTTTTACACCATTTCAGTGGACTGCTCAAATAAAAATGGAAGATGTTAAAGAAGAAATTAGAGAATTGAGATCTTCCATAAACAGTAGGCATATAGTATATAATTGGCATGAGAGTCCTTTAAGCTATTTGGAAGCTGTATTTGCAAGGGGAGATAGAAGGCTCTGTGAAGTACTTATTAAAGCTTACGAAAAAGGAGCTAAGTTCGATAGTTGGTCGGAGTATTTCAATTTTGATTTATGGGAGGAAGCCTTTAAAGAATGTAATGTAGATGGCGATTTTTATGCTTATAGAAATAGAAGTTATGAAGAAATACTTCCCTGGGATTTCATAGATATAGGAGTAAATAAGAAATTCCTAATAGAGGAAAATGAAAAGGCTAAAAAGGCTGAAGTAACTCCAGATTGTAGATTGGGATGTAAAAATTGCGGAGTTAATGTTAATTTAGGAGGTAAATGCTTTGAGGGCTCAGTATTTAATAAAGTTCAGTAAAAAACATAGTATAAGATTCATAGGACACCTTGATTTATTGAGAACCATACAGAGGATGATAAAGAGATCAGAGCTTCCTGTAGAATATTCTAAGGGATTTAATCCACATATAAATATGTCTATAGCACAGCCTCTAGCTGTAGGAGTTTATTCCTGCGGAGAATATATGGACTTATATTTTGAAGAAGAAGTTTTAGAAGATCATATTAAAGAAAAATTAAATAAAAATGCACCTAGTGGAATAGAAGTGTTAAGGGTGGATAAGGTAAAAAATGTAGAAAATAAAAAAGTGTTTAAATCTATGGCAGAAATAAATGCAGCTAAGTACATAATCAACATAAAATATAAAGACATAAGTAAACTTAAAGAAAGCATGGAAAACTTAATGAAATCCCCAGCTTGGAATACAATAAAGAAGACCAAAAAGGGAGAAAAGGAAATAGATATAAAAAAGTTAATAAAGAAATTGAACTATGATGTTTTTGAAAATAAACTTAGGATAGAAACTGTGATAAGCTGTGGAAGTGTAGAAAATTTATCTCCAGAACTTTTATCAAGCTTTATACAAGATAATACTGAAAATGCTGACAAAGATTGTTTTATTGATATAATGAGAGAAGAAGTATATGGGAGAAGACAGAATAAGTTACTCCCATTATATGAGTATGTATCAGACTTATATTAACCTGAAGGAGAGGTGAACTATGGTTTGGAAGAAGTATTTGTTGAAAGAAGTGCGGAAGGTTTTTTGAGAATTGCTATAAAGGAAAATGGTATTCTAAAAGAATGCCATATTCAGGAAGAAAGGGGCAATGCTTACCCGGGAGAAGTGTACATAGGTGTAGTTAAAAATGTAGTACCAGCTATAAAATGTGCTTTTATAGATATAAACTGCAGGAGAAATGCCTATATGTATATGGATAGCAAGTTTAGAAATCTTAACTTAAAAAAAGGTGAAAAAATTTTGGTACAGGTGACAAAGGAAGATTATGGAAGAAAAGGAGCCAAAGTTATTAAGATTATAAGCTTACCAGGTAAATATTGCGTTTTAAGTAATTTTAGCAAAGGCATGAGGTTTTCACAAAAAATACAGGATGAATCGTTTAAGAAGCTTATATTGGAGAAAATAAAAATACCATCAGGTATTGGGGTAATGATAAGAACCGATGCCCAGAATGTTCCAGCAGAATTTATAAATAAAGAAATCCATAAATTGAATGATATATATAACAAGATAAAAAATAAAGCTCAGTATGCCCTAAAACCTGAACTCATGTTTGATAGTGGGGGTGCGCTGGGTGAAGTACTTAGAGATAGATTGTGGGATAGTAATTTAAAGATATATGTAAACAATGATGTGGATTATAAATATATAGAGGATTTTCTAAAAGGTGTATGCAATGTAAATGTACACCTAGAACTGTATACGGGTGAAAAAACTCTTCTGTCTCATTATAATATGGAACATGAAATATTAAATTTACGAAATAATAGAATAGAATTAAATTGTGGTGGATATATAGTTATAAATAAAACAGAAGCTATGTTTGTAATAGATGTTAATTCGGGTAAAAACATAAGAAATAATAAAATGGATAAAACAGTATTTATAACTAATCTACAAGCGGCGGAAGAAATTGCAAGGCAAATAGTGCTTAAAAATTTAAGTGGAATAATATTAATAGATTTTATAGATATGGAGGATGAGGCAGATAAGAAAAAGGTTATGGACAAACTTAAAGCTGGTTTCTTAAATAGCAAAAGTAAGGTTGTTATATACCCTTTTACGGAGTTGAATCTAGTGCAGATAGCTAGAAAAAGACAGGGTAAACCAATATATGATTATATAGAGGAAGATTGCAGGTACTGTGATGGAACGGGAAAAAAAATAAAACTATCTTATATGATGGTTCTCATAAGAAATGAAATTTCAAATATAAGTTGTGACAGGGATGTAAAAGATTTTCACATACAGATAGATGTATCTTATGAAAAAGATGTTAAAAATAATATGGATAGGTTTATAAAAAGCATAGGTGCTGGGGATAAGAGAATATATATTACTTATGAAAAGAAAGTATCTTATAAGATAGAACCCCTTGAGTTTATGAGCCAGATAGAACATCTGAAAGAGTTTAAAGTAAATTGAAAAAACTTTACAAACAATAACATATGTGTTAAAATGGCATTTGTAGACCGCTCAAAAAAGGTTTTATAAATTATAGAAAGAATGGATTTTCTATATACCTTTTAGGCGAGACTGGATTGAGGAGGTGTTTTAAATGTATGCAGTTGTAGCTACTGGTGGAAAACAGTATAAGGTTTCAGAAGGAGACGTTATATATGTTGAAAAATTAGATGCTGAAGTTGATTCAACAGTTGAACTTGACAAAGTTTTAGTAGTAGGTAAAGATGACGCAGGTGTAGTTATTGGAAAACCTGTAGTTGAAGGAGCTAAAGTAAGTGCTAAAGTATTAGCACAGGGAAAAGCTAAAAAAGTTATAGTCTTCAAGTATAAGGCTAAAAAGGATTACAGAAAGAAGCAGGGACATAGACAGCCTTACACTAAATTACAAATTGAAAAAATTGATGCGTAATTATGATTGAAGCGTTTTTTAAAAGAGAATCCTGTAATTTGGTTTCAGTTGTACTTAAAGGCCATGCAGAGTCAGTCAACCAGGGGTATGACATGGTGTGTAGTGCTGTTTCTGCCATATCTCAAACTACTGTAATAGGAATAACAGAAGTGTTAAAGCTTAAATTAAAGTACTCTATAAAGGATGGATTTTTAAGCTTTTCTTTAAAAGATATGAAACAGGATGACATTTTAAAATGTCAGGTACTTGTGAAAACTATGTTACTCGGTTTGAAAAGTATTGAATTTAATTTTAGTGAATATATAAATGTAAAGGTAGAGGAGGTGTAATTTTATGTTAATTATGAATCTTCAACTATTTGCCCATAAAAAAGGAGTAGGTAGTTCAAGGAATGGTAGAGATAGTGAATCTAAAAGATTAGGTACTAAATCTGCTGATGGACAGTTTGTTTTAGCTGGAAACATATTAGTTAGACAGCGAGGAACAAAAATTCATCCTGGAACTAACGTTGGAAGAGGATCTGACGATACTTTATTTGCAAAGATAGATGGTGTAGTTAGATACGAAAGAGTAGGAAAGACTAAAAAGAAGGCCAGCGTATATCCTTTAAAGTTAGAAGAATTAGCAGCTGAATAGTATTATTAAGGCACCCTAATGAGGGTGCTTTTTTAAAATTCCTTATTTTAAGAAAAAAGTTGTATACTGTGGTTAGAGTGAATTACTTACTTATCTGTGGGAATAATAGAATTTAGAATAAAGTGATTTTTTAATTTAATATAATTAACTTTTGAAAGGAAGTGAGCGACATGTTTGTAGATACAGCTAAAATATTTGTAACCTCTGGAGATGGTGGAGATGGATCCATTTCTTTTAGAAGGGAAAAGTATGTAGCCTTTGGAGGACCAGATGGTGGAGATGGCGGAAAAGGCGGAGATGTTATACTTGTAGTAGATACAGAAAGCACTACACTTTTGGATTTTGCATATAGGAAAAAGTATCGTGCAGAAAAAGGTGAAAATGGAGCAGGATCTAAGTGTTTTGGAAGAAATGGAAAGGATCTTTACATAAAGGTACCTATGGGAACAGTTGTAAAGGATGTGAAAACGAATAAAATAATGGCAGATCTTGCTCATCCTGAAGACAAATGCATAGTTGCAAAAGGTGGAAGAGGTGGAAGAGGAAATGTGAGGTTCACAACTCCTGTAAGGCAGGCACCAGATTTTGCTGAGCCAGGAATGCCAGGAGAAGAAAGATATATATCCTTGGAACTTAAGTTACTGGCAGATGTAGGACTTTTAGGATTTCCCAATGTAGGCAAATCAACTCTTTTGTCTATAGTGACTAAGGCTACACCTAAAATTGCAAATTACCATTTTACAACATTATCTCCTAATCTGGGAGTAACTAATATTTCAGGAATAAAAAGCTTTGTAATAGCAGATATACCAGGTATAATAGAAGGTGCAGCAGAAGGAGTAGGCCTTGGAATTGAATTTTTAAGACATATCCAAAGGACAAGACTTTTAATACACGTAGTAGATATATCAGGAATTGAAGGAAGAGATGCTTTCGATGACTTTACAAAAATAAATAATGAATTGAAAAAGTATGATGTAAAACTCTGGGATAAACCTCAGATAATTGCTGCAAACAAATCAGATATGCTATATGATAATGAATTATTTGAGAACTTCAGAAAAAAAGTTGGTCAATTAGGATATGACAAGGTATTTAAAATATCTGCAGCTACAGGACAGGGTGTTAAAGAACTTATGAAGGAAGCTGCTAGGATACTAAGTACTATACCTGTAGAAAATATTGAAATAAATGAAGAAGATAAATTTGTACCTGAAGAAAAGAAATTTACTTATAACATAAGAAAAGAAGAAAATACTTTTATAGTGGAAGGAAGTTTTGTTGATAGGTTACTTGGAAGCGTCAATGTAAATGATCCTGACGAATTACGATATTTTTATAAGGTACTTAAAAACAAAGGAGTTATGCAAGAATTAATGGATATGGGAATTAAAGATGGGGATGTAGTTAAGCTGAATGATTTTGAATTTGATTATGTAATGTAATAAAAAAATAAATGGAGAGAAAATAGATGGTTAAAAAAGCTATTTTTGGGGGAACATTTGATCCAATACACAATGGACATATACATATAGCTTATGAAACTTTATATAGATTGGGAGTAAATAATATTGTATTTATACCGACAGGTAATCCTCCCCATAAAGCGAACAAAGATGTAACAAGTGCTTTTTTGAGATACGAGATGGTAAAGGCAGCTGTAGGTACGGAAAGTAAATTCTCTGTAAGTAAATATGAAATAAATAAGCCTAATTTAAGCTATACGTATAATACCTTAAAACATTTTAATAAAGTCGAAAGGAAAACCAAATGGTATTTCCTAACAGGAGTAGACTGTCTAATGGACATTGAAAATTGGAACAGGGTAGAGGATATATTTAAGTTGTGTCAATTTATAGTATTTAATAGGCCAGGGTTTCCGGATTTTACTGCACAAAACATAAAAGAACAGAAAGAAAAAATAGAAAAAAAGTATTCTACTAAAATTATATATTTAGATGCTCCTCTATTTGATATTTCTTCTACAGATATACGAAAAAATATTAAAATGGGCAGAAATGTGAGTTATCTTCTTCCCGAGAGTGTTTATGACATTATTAAACAACATAATCTTTATAAATAAAATTAAATAATTTTTTGGAGTGATAAGGGATGTGGAGTGAAGAACAGATCAAAGAATATTTAAATGAGAAGCTGAAGAAAAACAGATATGAGCATAGTTTGAGTGTACAGGATACGGCAATAAAGTTAGCTGAATTTTATCATGTGGATGTTAAAAAGGCAAGTACAGCAGGGCTTGTTCATGATTGTGCTAAGCACATGTCAAATGATGAAATTTTGTCTATGGCACATGAGAATCAGATTCCTATAGATGAAGTAAGTGCATTAAATCCTCAACTTCTCCATGGAAACATTGCTGCAGTTATAGCAAAAAATGTTATGGGGATTTATGATGAGGAAATATTGAGTGCAGTAGCTTGCCATACCACAGGTAAAAAAGATATGAATCTTTTAGAAAAGATAGTGTATATTGCAGATTACATAGAGCCTTTAAGAAATTTCCCAGGAGTAGAAATACTTAGAGAAGAGGCGTTTACAAATTTAGATACTGCGCTTTTAGATGCCTTTAATAATACTATAAAAGTTGTAATTGATAGGGGACAACTCTTGCATGTAAATACAATTAGCGGCAGAAATTATTTGGTTTTTAAAAAAGCTCATAGATAAATTTTAATTGTATACAAGTAAATACGCTATAATTAGTATATTATAAATTTTAAGCTTATTTTAGGAGGTTTTTTTATAATGGAAAAAGAAATAATAAACACAAAAAAAGCGCCAGGGGCTGTAGGACCTTATTCTCAGGCTGTTAAGGTTGGAAACTTTTTATTTACATCAGGCCAAATTCCACTGGATCCATCTACAGGAGAATTAGTCTCAAGTGACATTAAAAAGGCAACAGAGAGGTCACTTGAAAACATAAAAGCTTTACTAGAAGAAGCAGGAACAAGTTTTGATAAAGTTATTAAGACTACTGTATATGTAAAAAGTATGTCAGATTTTGCAGCTGTAAATGAAGTATATGCAAGATATTTTAAAAAGGATATGCCTGCAAGATCTTGTGTAGAAGTAAAGCTTCCAAAAGATGCATTGGTTGAAGTAGAAGTAATAGCATTAGTTGATTAATTGTAGAGTTCTTAAACGAAAAATAAACTTATACTCCGAATATTTTTACAATTACAAGTACGATTAAATGTTTTGATAAGTCTAAGCAGAAAATTTACAAAAACATAAGGGCTTTTGAAAACTCGTACCTCAGACAATTCAAAAGTCCTAAATTTTTTGTGAATTTTCCACTAAGACTTATATGCAAAATATTTAAATGTACTTGCTTATTGTAAAATATTTCTACGTATAAGTTTATTTTAAGTTAGAAACTCCTAACACTTAAGAGAATCATCCATAACTATTAATTATATTTAGCAGTTTGATACAGAAAGGAAGAGTTGTATGAAGGAAAATAAGATAGTATTTACAGTAGACGAAAAAGATGAAGGCTTGAAATTGAGATATTATCTGCAAAGAGTTCAGAGACTTTCAGGCAGACTTATAAAAGGGGCGGCCTTGAGTGGAAGGATAGAGATAAACAATAAAAGGGTAAAATTAAACCATATAGTAAAGTCAGGGGAAAGTATATCTTTAAACCTTGTAAAAGAAGAATCTCAAAATGTAGAGCCTGAGAAGATGGATATAGAAGTAGCATACGAAGATGATGATCTGATAGTTGTAAATAAAAGACCAGGTATAGTGGTGCATCCTACAAGAAGTTATCCCTCAGGTACTTTGGCTAACGGACTTATGTATTATTTTAAGGAAAAAGGAGAAGACTGTATAGTCAGATTAGTAAGCAGATTGGATATGGATACTTCAGGTCTTATAATAGTTGGAAAAAATCAATTTGCTCATATGGCTCTGGCAAGAGATATGAAGAGTGAAGAATTTGAAAAAAGTTACATTGCTGTTATCCATGGCAAGATGAAAGAAAATGAAGGAACTATAGATTTACCAATATATAGGCAAGAAGGAGAAGATATAAGAAGAATTATAGATGAAAGAGGACAGAAAAGTATTACTCACTATAAGGTAATAAAGGATTTTAAGAATGATCAGTTATTAAAGCTTATGTTAGAAACGGGAAGAACCCACCAAATAAGAGTACATTTAAGTTATTTAGGTCATCCTCTTTATGGAGATACATTGTATGGAAAAGAGGATGACAGTATGTATATAAATAGGCAGGCACTTCATGCGTATAGGCTTAAGTTTCCACACCCTAGGGGAAATAAGATATTGGAGCTAGAAACTGCTATTCCAGAAGATATTCTAAAATTAATAGAAAAAATAAGCTGAAACCCTATGTATTTTAAGTTTCAGCTTATTTTAATATGATTATTTGTTAGAGAATACACGTTTTTTCAACACAAATACAACAGCTAAAATTATAATGATAATTGGTACAGCGAGTAAATACTTATTTTTCATGATAATTTTTTGCATATTATTAGAATTTAATACTTGTTTTTCACCATGAGCTATACTGCTTGCAAGCTTTAATTTCCCTATTTCTTTTCCTTCAAAGGATATAGAAGCTTCGTCAACTATATCTCCCTTTTTAAAGAATCTAAACATTAAGTTTTTATCCTTTAGGGTTACCTGGGGTACATTTGTATCATCCTTAGGCTTAATATAGTAAAAATCATAAGCAGCAATTAGTGGAATAGAAAGTCCATCTTTATTATAAGTTGTGACTAAAGCTCCTTTTTGGTACAATTTAGTAAAGGTAAAATTGTTAAATCCAAAATTAAATAGGGATACTGCGTCAGGAAAAAAAGTTTTATTTTTATCATGAATTAGTGCAACTATAAGCTGTTGTCCATTTCTTGTAGCTGTAGATACGTAGGAGTGAAATGATTGTACAGTATATCCTGTTTTACCTCCTAGGCATCCACTGTAATAATAGGTGGATTGTTTTTGTATCAATTTATTTTCATTCCATACTTCTCTTGGCTGTGGGGATTTGTTGGTAGCTGGGATAGTGTAAGATATAGTAGTAGCTATCTTAGAATATTCAGGATGCTTAGATAATGCTCTCATCATTAGAGCTAAATCCCTTGCTGAGGTTTTATGGTTTTCATCAAATAATCCAGTAGGATTTACAAAATTGGTATTTTTGGCGCCAAGTTCCTTAGCCCGTTTATTCATCTTAACTACAAACTTATCCATAGTACCACCTATATGCTCTGCTAGTGCTTCTGCACAATCGTTGTCTGAAGCTAGCAGTAAACCATATAACAAATCCTTTACAGTTAATTGCTCGCCTTCACAGAGTCCAACTCTAGTTCCATATACATTTGGTGGATTTTTACCGATTATAACTTTATCATTTAAATTTGTATTTTCAAGTGTTAAAAGTGCAGTCATTATTTTGGTAGTGGATGCTGGTGGATACGCAGTGTCTGGGTTTTTAGAATACAAAAGCTGGCCAGTAGCTGCATCCAAGATTACAGCGCCATCAGCTGAAACAGGAGGAGGCATTTCTTTAGCATGAACTACTCCATAGGGATTATTAGAACAAATAAGCAAAAACAGTAGTGCAAATGTGACTATTCTTTTCATTTTTTCCTCCTTTAGGACAATTCCTAAATATTATATCAAAAAAATAATATATATGCGACATAATTTTTTTAAATTGTCAATAATTTAAATTATAAACATAAATATATTTCATTGCAAATTACAATTATATAAGGCATTTGAAATAAAATAACAAGTCAAAGATGCGACGGATATTTTTTATCCGATGACTAACCCGCTCTAATACTCACACTTTTCCAAGTGTGAGTAAAGAGCGGCTATGTCCCTGGATAACAATTTCTAAGCATCAGGTGCCAAGAACTTTGTTTATCAGACAAGGAGGCAGGTTCCGCAGATAGTGAATCCTATCTAAGGGTTCTACCGACGCAGTATGATAAAAAATATCCTAGTATACTGACTAGTTATTTCTTTGAAAATGCCTAAAAGGAGAATAGTAATGAGAGATAAGAAAAAAATTATAGGTTCAATTGTTATTTTGATTATATTTGCCTTATTCTTAATTATAGGATATGTGAATTCAAGGCCATCCAGTAATACTGCAGTGAAGAGTGAAGAAGTATTTAAAGATCAGGATAATACTGGAGAAGCTTCTAAAAGTAAATCAGATAAGGGCATAACCGTATATGTAAATGGAGAAGTTAAAAATCCTGGAGTTTATAAATTGAAAAATGATAGTAGAATACAGGATATCGTAAAGGAAGCAGGTGGATTTACAGCTGCAGCGGATACAAGTAAACTAAATTTAGCTAAGAAGTTAAAGGATGAAGATTATATATATGTAGACAAAAAAGGAGATAATGGATCAAATAAGGTTGAATCCGGAGGAAAAGGAGGCAGTAGTGGAGGAGTAGAACAAGACGGAAGGGTAAATATAAACAAGGCTTCCAAAGAGGAATTAAAAACAATATCTGGAGTTGGAGATGTTACTGCCCAAAAGATAATAGACTATAGAGAAAAAAATGGTAAATTTTCTTCTATTGAGGATTTAAAAAAAGTGGGAAGAATAGGTGATAAAACCATTGAAAAGATAAAGGATAAGATAGATGTAAGGTAAATGTAGACAGATGAAGTTTGTTATAAAATGGTGTACAATATTGTAGAGAATGAATTTCTATTGGAGGTGTTATTTTGAAGTATAAAAGACTAACAGAACTTACTCGAACTTCTGGGTGAGCAGCTAAAATAGGACCGGAGGCCCTTTCTAAAATACTGGGTAAGTTACCTCGAATGGAAAACGAAAATTTAATGGTTGGTATAGAAACTTCGGATGATGCTGCGGTTTATAAATTAGATGATGATACAGCAGTAATACAAACACTTGATTTTTTTACACCAATAGTGGATGATCCTTATACTTTTGGTCAAATAGCTGCAGCAAATTCTCTAAGTGATATATATGCCATGGGAGGAAAGCCTAAAGTAGCACTTAATATAGTTTGTTTTCCTTCCTGTCTTCCTGAAGAGGTGCTAGGAGAAATACTAAAAGGTGGTGCTGATAAAGTTATTGAAGCAGGTGCAGTAGTAGTGGGAGGCCACACTGTAGAGGACAATGAGCCTAAATATGGGTTGTCAGTTATGGGACTCGTACATCCTAATAACATACTTAAAAATTGTGGATCTGAAGTAGGGGATGTAATTATACTTACTAAGCCGTTAGGTATAGGAATAATTAATACTGCCATAAAAGGAGAAATGGCATCTAAAGAAGCGTATGATAAGGCAGTTAAAGTTATGTCTACTTTAAATAAGTATGCAGGAGAAATAGTAAGTAAATACTCTGTAAGCGCTTGTACAGATGTGACTGGTTTTGGAATTATGGGACACGCATATGAAATGGCTTCTGCCTCTGGTGTTACATTAAAGCTTTATGCAAGTAGAATACCTTATATACAAGAGGCAAGAGAATATGCCGAAATGGGATTGGTACCGGCAGGTGCATATAGAAATAAAGACTATTTGAAAGGTAAATATTCAATAGAAAATGTACCTGAGTGGATGGAAGATATTTTATTTGATCCACAGACATCTGGTGGGCTTCTTATAACTTGCAGCAGGTCAGAAGGTATTAAAATTATGGAGGAACTTTCAAGGCTTGAAGTAAAATCTTCTGTAATAGGTGAAGTCATACCTATTCAGGTGAAGAAATATATAGAAGTAGAATAATGGTTTAAAGGGGTGAAAATCAAGTTGTGGATAAAAAACAATTATTAAGAAAACTTCCTAAGATGGATGAACTCTTGAACGAAGAAATTGTAAAATTAGAGACTGGCACTACAATGAAAGAAATTGTAATGGAATCTTTGAGACAAGCTGTAGACAATTATAGAAATCTTATTTTAAAAGGTAAAATTGAAAACTTTACAAAAGAAGGTATATTGAAAAGCTTTAGAATAATAATTGAACAAAAAAAACAGCCCAACTTGAAAAATGTAATAAATGCTACAGGAGTTATCATACATACTAATCTAGGAAGATCCATTTTAAGTGATGGTGCTTTAAAAAATGTAATTGACGCAGCTCATAATTATAGTAATTTGGAATACGATCTGGAAAAGGGCACAAGAGGATCTAGGTATAGCCACGTAGAAGAGCTGATTAAAAGGATTACAGGAGCAGAGGCTTCTTTAGTTGTAAATAACAATGCAGCTGCAGTAGTCTTGGTTTTAAATACTCTTTGCAGTGGAAAGGAAGCCATAGTGTCCAGGGGGCAACTGGTGGAAATAGGGGGCTCTTTTAGAATACCTGAAGTTATGGAATTCAGTGGAGTTAACCTTGTGGAAGTAGGAACAACTAATAAAACCCATCTCAAAGATTATGAGAATGCCCTTAGTGAAAATACGGGAGCATTTTTAAAAGTTCACACATCTAATTTCAAAATAATTGGTTTTTCAGAAGAGGTGTCTTTAGAAGAACTGGTGAAACTGTCAGTAAAAAGCAGGATACCAGTAGTAGAGGATATAGGAAGCGGAACACTTGTAGACTTTTCTAAATATGGATTTGAGTATGAGCCTACAGTACAGGAAAGTATAGATAAAGGTGTTGACGTAGTTACTTTTAGTGGAGATAAAATGCTGGGAGGGCCTCAGGCGGGCATAATTGTAGGAAAGAAAAAATATATAGACAAGATGAAAGAAAATCAGCTTACAAGGGCTCTTAGAATAGATAAAATGACTCTTGCAGCTCTTGAAGGCACATTAAAATATTATCTAGATGAAAGTGAAGCAATAAAAAATATACCAACACTGCATATGATACTTGCAAGTGAAGATGAGCAAAAGCGCAGGGCTTTTATTTTGAAGGAGAAGCTTGAAAATAAGAATTTGAATTTTAAATTTACTGTAGAAAAAGATTATTCCATGGTAGGAGGGGGATCTATGCCGGGACAAAAAATACCTACATATGTAATTAAAGCTGAAAGCAGTAGTGTATCACCAGAGCAGGTAGATAAAAAGTTTAGAAAAAGAGGAGTACCTATAATTGTACGGTTAGCGCATAATCAAGTTATAATGGATTTAAGGACTATATTAGATAGAGATTTTGACGTTTTGGTAGATGCTTTTACAGAGTTGTAGTTTAAGGTGTTTTCTTTCAAATGCCTAACTTGATACATTTCAGTTTGGAGGTAATTTTGCATGAAGCATGTTGTAATAGGAACAGCGGGACATATAGATCATGGCAAAACTGCACTTATAAGAGCTTTGACGGGAAGGGAAACTGATACTTTAAAAGAAGAGAAAGAAAGAGGAATATCTATAAACCTTGGATTTACTTTCTTTGATTTGCCATCAGGGAAAAAAGCCGGAATTATAGATGTACCTGGTCATGAAAAATTTATAAAAAATATGTTAGCTGGGGTTAGTGGCATAGATTTGGTACTTATGGTGATTGCAGCAGATGAGGGAGTTATGCCGCAGACTAGAGAGCACTTTGAAATACTTCAACTTTTAAATGTAAGTAAGGGTATTATTGTGGTTACTAAAATAGATCTAGTAGATGAAGAGTGGCTGGATATGGTAATAGAGGATATAAAGAAAGAGTTTAAAGAAACTTTTTTAGAGAATGCTCCCATATGCAAAGTTTCTTCTAAAACTAAAATTGGTTTAAATTCTCTGGCAAAAGAAATAGATAGACTTACAGAAGATGTTTCCTGTAAAGATGTAAGAGGACATTTTAGGCTTCCAGTAGACAGAGTTTTTTCTATAAGTGGATTTGGCACAGTTGTAACGGGTACTGTAATTAGTGGAAGTATTAGAGAAGGTGAACAAGTACAAATATATCCTTCCAAAGTATTATCTAAAGTGAGAGGCATACAAATAAATGATAAGCAGGTAAAAAAAGCTGAAGCAGGTGAAAGATGCGGAATAAATTTAGCCAATGTAAAAACTAGCAGTATAGATAGAGGAGATGTCATATCACTAGAAAATTTAATGGAACCATCTCTCATGATAGATTGTAAATTATATTATTTAAAGAGTGCACCAAAACCTTTGAAGAATAGACAAAGGGTAAGGATTTACCATGGTACTAGTGAAATCATATGTAGGGTAGTGATACTTGATAAGAAGGAAGTAAATCCAGGAGAAGATTCTTACGTTCAATTTAGATTGGAAAAGCAGCTTACTTCCCAGAGAAAAGATAGATTTGTAATAAGAAGCTATTCTCCTATGAGTACAATAGGTGGAGGAACTATAATAGAACCTTCTGCTAAGAAAGCTAAAAGATTTAATGAGGAATATATAGAAGAGTTAAGAATAAAAGAAAAAGGGAATACACAAAATATACTAGAGGGTGTCGTTAAAAATTTAAGTGAAAATTATCCTAAAGAAGAGGATATATTAAAAGCTTTGGGTAAAAACGAAGTCAGCATAAAGGATCAGTTAAAAAGGCTAGTAGATAGTGGAACAATAGTAATATTAAATGGAGGAGAAAAAACTGTATATCTTCATAAGGATTTTTTGAATGAAAAAATTAATATATTAGAGGATATATTAGAAAAGTTTCATAAAGATAATCCTTTAAAAATAGGAATATCAAAAGAGGAAATTAAAAATAAAGTATTTGGAAAAAAAATTAAGCAAAAAATATATGATTGTATAATGGAGCTTTTGGAAAATGAAAATGTTATAAAGATTTACAAAAATTTTGTATCACTAATAGATTTTCAACCTAAATACAATGATATGCAAAATGATATTAGAAAAAGTATACTGAGTGAGTTTAAAAAGCAAAAATTTATTCCACCAAAGTATTCAGATTTAGAGGGTATGTGCAAGGATAAAAAATCATTTAAAATGGTATTTGAATCTTTAGTTGATAGTGAAGACATAGTTAAAGTTTCTGAGAATTTCTGGCTCCTCTCTGAGTATTATGAAAAAGCTAAAGATATTGTAATAAATTTTATAAAGGAGCATGCAAGTATATCAATTGCTGAGTTTAGAGATGAGCTGCAAACTAGCAGAAAGTATGCTTTGGCACTTATGGAGCATTTTGATATTATAAAGTTTACCAAGAGAATAGATGATAAAAGAATCCTTTATTAATCACGTATGAATTCGTTGACATTGGGTTTGGGTTTACTTATAATAGTACTTGGTGATTTGAAATGGGAGTAGATAGGTGCTGGTGTGCCTGCCAGTCTTCAAAACTGTGTTGTCGTGCTAATACCACGATGGGTGAGTTCGATTCTCACATATTCCCGCCAATTGATATTATAAGTTTTAGATATCAAGAGTTGAGATGGATTACATAAGATAGATTATATATTTAAAAGGACTTCTATAATAGTTATGTTATAGAAGTCCCTTTTGCTTTGCCTAAAAAGAGAGAAGAGTAGTTATATCAATGGCAAAGAGAAAAAAAAGTAATATTTAGTAATATATCCATTCAATTTCATGATCACCTCTAATGTATACATTTTGTATAAATTATTCTTAAAAAAATGTACATTATGCAAATAGAATTACAAATTTCCATTTGTTATAATATAATCATATAAAATAGTTGATAAATTATGACGATTTTTGCTAGTTCTTCTGTTATTTATACGATGATAAAAAATGTATGAACTTAGTCATGAAAATTAGAGGTTATGACATATCCTTTTAATTGACGTAACAGATATATATTTATTAGAGTCAATTAAATGTTGTGAACAGCTGAGGAGGTTATATTTCCCTAATGTAAATGTTTAATGGGACTTTTGGGTGTAGGATGATAAACATATCATATCCCCAAATATTGTGAAAGCAATCAATCTGCTTTTCTGACTCTCGCTGCTTTATTTTTATCAACTATGTATATAATGGGTGATATGGTTGTGATATCTATTGTAAGTAACTTATATTAGGTATTAAAAATGATAATTTAGTCAATGCTATTATCATCAGATTGATCCATAATAGGTGTAATTTTTGTTTTGTTGGTTAGACAGAATAAACAAAAAGATGTTACTGATTGTCAGCTTTGTCTTGTTGACGTTTACTTCTGTCGTTGACAGTGTAATTGTCAACGATTACTAGTGGAAAAAGTTTGGATGAAAAGCATAAGGTGCAAATCAAAGAAGTTTAAAGTGTTGTAGTATTAATTGATGTAATTGTAACTTAAAGTAAATGTTTAAAGAAGGGGTGTATATTATGATAATAATTGGTGAAAAAATTAATGGAGCGATTCCTTCCACGGGTAAAGCCATTGCAGCAAAAGATGCAGAATTCATAAGAAATCTTGCAATAAAGCAAACAGAAGCAGGTGCAGATTTTATTGATGTTTGTGCTTCAGTGGATGATGATATCGAATTGGAAACAATGAAATGGCTTATAGACATAGTACAGGATGCAACCGATGTGCCTATTGCAGTGGATAGTCCTAACCCCCACACATGTGTAGAAGCCATGAAATACTGTAAGAAGCCAGGCCTTTTCAATTCCGTGTCAATGGAAGGGGACAAGATTGACGTGGCATTCCCTGCAATAGCTGATACAAAATGGCAGTGTGTTGCTCTCTTGAACAGCGACAAAGGAATCCCAAAGACTGCTAAAGACCGTTTGGATGTATTTGCAGAGTTAATGGCAAAAGTAAAAGAATACAACATTGATCCGTCCAGAATGCATATTGATCCCTTGATTGAAATGCTGTGTACATAAGAAGAAGGGATTACCATGGTAACCGAAGTTATGAAGAAGATCAAAGAATTGTATCCTACGATTCATGTTGTTGGAGCTGTTAGTAATATCTCCTTTAATATTCCAGCCAGGAAAATTGTCAATCAGGCATTTGCAGTATTGGCTATGAATGCAGGAATGGACAGCTTTATTCTTGATCCATTAAATCAGGATTTAATAGGAATGTTGTTTGCAACAGAAGCACTATTAGGTGAAGACGAGTACTGCATGGAATATATTAGAGCATACAGAGAAGGAATATTTGGTAAAAAGAAATAATTACATAAATAATAAGGATAATGATGAGGATAAATAATTATATAAACAATAAGGAGGAAAAAAATAATGTCTAAAATTGAAGAAGTAAAAGTTAATTTAGAGGCAGGTAAAACTAAACTTATTAAAGGATTGGTGCAGGAAGCACTAGATGAGGGAAGCAAAGCAGAAGATATACTTCAAGCTATGATTGACTCAATGGGTGTTGTAGGAGATAAATTCTCCACAGGAGAAATATTTGTACCTGAAATGTTAATAGCAGCAAAAGCAATGTCAAGAGGTGTAGAAGTGCTTAAACCTCATCTTGCAAGTGGGGCTTCAACTTCATTAGGCACATGTATTATTGGAACAGTTGCAGGTGATTTACATGATATTGGTAAAAATCTAGTTTCAATGATGATGGAAAGCACTGGATTTAAAATGGTAGACCTTGGAGTAGATGTACCTGCTGATAAATTTGTTGAAGCAGTTAAGGCAAATGAAAATGTAAAAATAGTAGCATGTTCAGCACTTCTTACTACAACAATGGCAGCTTTGAAGAAAACAGTTGAGACTTTAAAAGAAAGTGGATTAAAAGGATTCAAGATAATGGTTGGTGGTGCTCCTGTAACAGCTGAATTTGCGGCTTCAATAGGAGCAGATGCATATACACCTGATGCAGGTAGTGCTGCAGTTAAAGCTAAAGAATTAGCAACGGCATAAATATATCATAAATAATATAAGGAGGTATTGTTGTATGTTAACTAAAAGACAGAATTTACTCGAAACTATTAAAGGTGGAAATCCGGATCGTTTTGTTAATCAATATGAATTTTTGAATATGATCATGGAAATGCCTTTGGGAGTTGAGTTCAATTACGGTAGTACTTGGAAAGATAATTGGGGAATAACATGGCAGTGGCCAGAAGGTCAGCTTGGTTCTTTCCCTGTTCATGATGACGAACCCAGAGTTTTAAAAGATGTTACTCAATGGAAGAAATGCGTTAAAATTCCTACACTTCCGACTTCCAATGAAGCTTGGGCTCCAGCTATTGCTCATGCCAATTCTGTCGACCGTAACGAGGAATTTGTGGCACCTTTCTATGCTCCAGGTATCTTTGAAATGACACATCATCTTATGGGTATGGAAGATGCATTAATGGGTTTATATGAAGAGCCTGAAGCTATGCATGAGTTAATTGATGCCCTTACACAGTATGAGATGGATTTTGCAAAAGTGATAGTTGAAAAACTTCATCCGGATTGTATTTTTCATCATGATGACTGGGGAAGCCAAAAAAATTCTTTTGTAGCGCCTAAAATGTTTGAAGAGTTCTTTCTTCCGTCTTATAAAAAGATCTATGGTTACTATAAAGCCAATGGTGTTGAATTGATTGTTCACCACAGTGATTCTTATGCCGCTAACCTAGTTCCATATATGATCGAAATGGGCGTCGATATCTGGCAAGGCGTTATGAACACTAATAACATTCCTGAACTGATCAAGCAATATGGTGGAAAAATATCCTTTATGGGAGGACTCCACAGCGGTTTGATTGATTTTCCGGATTGGACACTTGAAAATTGTATCAAACATGTAGAAGAAGCTTGCAAAGCTAACGGAAAGAAATACTTTATTCCATGTTTGACTGCGGGTTTACCTCAGGGGTATTTCCCAAATGTATATGAGACAGTAACTAAGGCAATAGATGAAATGAGTAAAAAAATGTTTTAAGCTACATAACTGAAACAAAACATTTTTGTTGTAAATAAAAAACATTTTGGATTAATGTTAAAAATAAATTAATCCAAAATGTTTTTTATGCAAAAAAGAAGTTAATTATCTTATATCGCCATTTTCTATTAATGACATTTCAATTACTCCATAGGTTCTGCACATTACATAAGTCAGTTCAAGTAGAATATAATTATATTTAAAGAAAAATACTTCATAGGAGGAATTACATGAATATTTTGAATAAAAAAATTGAACTTATTATTAATTCAGAAAAGGGTAAAGATATTATAAGGGTTAAATCAGGGGAAAATTTATTTAATGTATTAATGGATAAGGGAATATTTATAGATAGTCCCTGCAATGGAAAAGGAATTTGTGGAAAATGTAAAGTTAAAGTAATAAAAGGATTAAAGGAACCTACTCCACTTGATATAAAACAGTTAACTAAAGAAGAGTTAGAGAGTGGATTTAGGTTATCCTGTAATTTTACTATAAATGAAGATGTAGAAATAGTACTTTTAGAAAAGAATAAAGATATGAAAGTATTAATAAATGGGACAGAACAGCAATATACGCTAGATACTGTAGTTAAGAAAAAATATTTAGTAATTGAGAAACCATCCATTAATGATCAACGAGATGATTATAGAAGGTTAAGTGATGCTTGTGAAAGTGATGATTTACTTATTGGTTTACAATATTTACCTCAAATAAGTAATTTGTTAAGAGAGGCTGATTTTAATGTTACTGCATCACTTTATAAGAATCGTCTTTTACACTTAGAAAAGGGTAACTGTTTGCAGCAAAACTATGGATTGGCTGTAGATGTAGGCACAACTACTATAGTAATCTATTTATTAAATCTAAATGATGGGAAAGTAATAGATATAGATTCAAGAGTTAATAACCAGAGGAGTTATGGGGCTGATGTGGTTTCAAGAATAAATTTTACTATTGAGAATCCAAAAGGATTAGGTATATTGAAGGATAATATTGTAAGTCAGCTTAATGATATGATAGAACTGTTATGTAAAAAAAATAACATAAGTGAAGATAACATATATGATATAGTTATTGTTGGAAATACTATTATGATTCACCTATTACTTGGACTTCCATGTGAAAATATAACTAAATCCCCATATATCCCGGTGGTTACAAAGGCACTGGAGCTTGAAACTAAGGAGATTGGAATTAAGACTAAAGGAATGGTAAGCTTACTTCCTGGTATATCAGCTTTTGTAGGAAGTGATATAACTGCGGGTATATTATCCTGTGGTATGTTAAATTCAGAAAAATACTCATTATTATTAGATCTTGGAACTAATGGAGAAATTGCGCTGGGCAATAAAAATGAAGTAGTAACTTGCTCTACGGCTGCTGGACCAGCTTTTGAAGGTACAAATATTAAGTATGGAATTGGTGCCGTAAAAGGAGCTATAAGCAAGATTGATTTATCAAAGGATAAAATATATGAAACAATAGGAGATGAAAAACCCTGCGGAATATGCGGATCAGGAGTGTTGGATGCTGTCGCACAATTTGTGAAGTTTGGAATATTAGATGAAGCAGGTAGAATGGCAGGAGCGGACGAAGTGGAAAACAAGGATTATCAGAATAGGATCGTTGAGATAGATAATATGAGACAGTTTATTCTAGCACAAAATAGTATACATGAGGAAAGTATTACCTTTACACAAAAGGATGTACGAGAAGTTCAATTAGCAAAGGCTGCTGTATGTGCTGGTATCAAAATACTTTTAAAAGAAAAGAACATAAACTTTAATGAAATAGAAAAAGTATATATTGGCGGTGGATTTGGTAATTATATGGATATAGAAAGCTCTGTTGATATAGGTATGATACCAAAAGAACTCAAGGGTAAGATTGAATCTGTGGGCAATTGTGCAGGTGGTGGAGCTAAAACATATTTGCTATCAAAACAAATAAGAGAGAATGCAGCAGATATTATTAATAAAACAACATATATAGAGTTATCAAAAAGAGATGATTTTCAGGAATATTTTATAGATTCTATGATACTGGATTAAGGTATTTGAAAGAAAATAGGCTAGCATACTGACTAGTTATTTCTTTGAAAATGCCTAATATCTTCAGCGATAGAAATTGACATAAATTTTTAAAAATAAATAAGCAAATGGTGCATAAACTAGGTTATTTCCCAATTTTACTTTTAGGAAGAAGTAAAAGATTTAGTACATGAGAGACTTAGAAATCCAAAAAAAGAGACATTTATAAATAATTATATTTTATTTATAAATGTCTCTTTTAGTACCATAAAAGTGTAATTGTTAGACACATCATTAGTGATTTAACACGTGCACTTATTTTTTTTATATAATAAATTGTTATGCTGTTTTATAGAAATAAGGATTTATATCAAATTTTAAAAGGATGTTCTTTGGCATTCAAAATTAATTTCCTTTCTTCCATTATTTCAAATACTATTAGTAAATGAAGCTTGACTTTAGGATCATCTAAATCTAATTTGGATATTTCAAGAATCCGCTTCAATTGATATAAAAATGTTGCCCTCTGCACATAAAGATGCCGGATAGTTTTTGCAACACTCAGGTTATTTTGCAAATATATTTTCAAAGTTTTGGTATATTCCCGCCTGTGTTTTTTATCATAGTCCATTAACCTAAGTAAGCCCTTGGGGCAGAGAGCTTCTATCTTTGATTCAGCCGCTGCCCGGAGAATTAATCGCTTTAGAGCGTATTGCTCATAACGGTAGCACCAAATTGTTTCATCATAAATGCTTCCAATACGGATTGCATCACATGCTTGAAGATAGTATTCATTGAGATTTTTAAAATTGTGGAATTCTTCGCTTATACCAGCTTTCAAAAGTCCGTCTCTTAAAATATAAACCAATACGGATAGAAGTTCATCTCTTGTCTTAGTCGCTGCATTTAAATTCACAATCGCCAAAATATAGTCTTTCTGCTCTAAAGCTACACTTCCTGGAATATTTGCCTCAAGTATGGAGCCAATAGTTGAAACCGTATGAATCACTTGGTCATATCTACTGACTTCGATTGCAATGCAGAAATAGCAATCCGTTATATTCCAGTTCTTATACTGTAAAATTTTCTGCAGTTTTGAGTCATCCACACTTTGTTTATCTAAAATCTGGTTGATGATTGTTTCAAAGCCCTTAGGATGATCGTTCATCGGGAAATCTTGCTTGACCATGGAAACTTCTAATATGCTGCTTAAAAATTTCAGTAACGGGGAGTCACTCACCTTGAATGGCCTCTCTGTTTCACTGACTACTATGCGCGCTACGTAAATGTCGCAAATGCGAATGTTGTAAAACAGAATTCGATATCCCCACATTTCTGCAGAAAATAATGTTGGTTCCGTAGCATCTATTGTGCTGATAAATTCCGGATTAAACTTTAGTTCATCAATTTCTTCGGGACTTAAATATTTATTGGTGTCTTCCTCTGAATACAGCATCAGATTTCTCGCTTTTTTTCTCTCACAGAAAAAAATGTTTCGAAGTCCCGGCGTATATATTGCAATCGGGTTGTTTATGAACGGAAGTGCAGATTCACCTAGTTCCCTTAGTGGAGCATTATTGGCTAACGATTCTAGCAGATTTTTCTCCCAATTTGAAAACAGGTTGAACGTATCTTGCAGCTTTTCCATTATTTCTAGTGGATTAAGTTCTGAGGTTACAAAAATAATATCCATGTTTTTGTTAAATTCTATACTTTTATCATATCCAAAACAAATATATGCCCCATCCTGCTCAGAATTTCGAAGTGAGATTAACTCATCTAATTTAATCAAAGTCAAATCGGAAGACTGCCGTGTCTTATCTTGACAGTAAACCGTCACACGTTCCAGGTTGCAATCAATAGGATTGGAATTCAAAAAACTTGTTATTATAGGAAATGATATGTAGTCTTTGATAATATATGCATTTAATTTCATGAGCACCTCTAATTCATACATTTTGTATAAATTATTTTTTAAAAAATGTATATTCTGCAAATAGAATTACAAATTTCCATTTGTTATAATATAATTATATCAAATGGTTGATAAATTACAACGCTTTCTGCTGGTTCTTCTGTTACTTATATGATAATAAAAAATGTATAAATTAAGTCAGGAGAATGGCAAATTATGGCATATCTTTTCAATTAACACAACACATACATATCATGATTAGGGTTAACTAAATGCTGTGAACAGCTGAAAAAGGTTATATTTTCCTAATGTAAATGTTTAATGGGACTTTTTGGTGTAGGATGATAAACATATAATATCCAAAAATGTTGTAAAATTACCCGATCTAATTTTATGACTCTCGCTGCTTTATTTTTATCAACTATGTATATAATGGGTGATATGGTTGTGATATCTATTGTAAGTAATTTATATTAGGTATTAAAAATGATAATTTAGTCAATGCTATTGCAATTGTCAACGATTACTATATGTTGGTATGCCGTTTGATTGTTATTGGCGTCGTATTGGATTTATTAAAAGTGGAAAAAGCTTAGATGAAAAGCATAAGGTACAAATCAAAGAAATTTAAAGTGTTGTAGTATTAATTGATGTAATTGTAACTTAAAGTAAATGTTTAAAGAAGGGGTGTATATTATGATAATAATTGGTGAAAAAATTAATGGAGCGATTCCTTCCACGGGTAAAGCCATTGCAGCAAAAGATGCAGAATTCATAAGAAATCTTGCAATAAAGCAAACAGAAGCAGGTGCAGATTTTATTGATGTTTGTGCTTCAGTGGATGATGATATCGAATTGGAAACAATGAAATGGCTTATAGACATAGTACAGGATGCAACCGATGTGCCTATTGCAGTGGATAGTCCTAACCCCCACACATGTGTAGAAGCCATGAAATACTGTAAGAAGCCAGGCCTTTTCAATTCCGTGTCAATGGAAGGGGACAAGATTGACGTGGCATTCCCTGCAATAGCGGATACAAAATGGCAGTGTGTTGCTCTCTTGAACAGCGACAAAGGAATCCCAAAGACTGCTAAAGACCGTTTGGATGTATTTGCAGAGTTAATGGCAAAAGTAAAAGAATACAACATTGATCCGTCCAGAATGCATATTGATCCCTTGATTGAAATGCTGTGTACATCAGAAGAAGGGATTACCATGGTAACCGAAGTTATGAAGAAAATCAAAGAATTGTATCCTACGATTCATGTTGTTGGAGCTGTTAGTAATATCTCCTTTAATATTCCAGCCAGGAAAATTGTCAATCAGGCATTTGCAGTATTGGCTATGAATGCAGGAATGGACAGCTTTATTCTTGATCCATTAAATCAGGATTTAATAGGAATGTTGTTTGCAACAGAAGCACTATTAGGTGAAGACGAGTACTGCATGGAATATATTAGAGCATACAGAGAAGGAATATTTGGTAAAAAGAAATAATTACATAAATAATAAGGATAATGATGAGGATAAATAATTATATAAACAATAAGGAGGAAAAAAATAATGTCTAAAATTGAAGAAGTAAAAGTTAATTTAGAGGCAGGTAAAACTAAACTTATTAAAGGATTGGTGCAGGAAGCACTAGATGAGGGAAGCAAAGCAGAAGATATACTTCAAGCTATGATTGACTCAATGGGTGTTGTAGGAGATAAATTCTCCACAGGAGAAATATTTGTACCTGAAATGTTAATAGCAGCAAAAGCAATGTCAAGAGGTGTAGAAGTGCTTAAACCTCATCTTGCAAGTGGGGCTTCAACTTCATTAGGCACATGTATTATTGGAACAGTTGCAGGTGATTTACATGATATTGGTAAAAATCTAGTTTCAATGATGATGGAAAGCACTGGATTTAAAATGGTAGACCTTGGAGTAGATGTACCTGCTGATAAATTTGTTGAAGCAGTTAAGGCAAATGAAAATGTAAAAATAGTAGCATGTTCAGCACTTCTTACTACAACAATGGCAGCTTTGAAGAAAACAGTTGAGACTTTAAAAGAAAGTGGATTAAAAGGATTCAAGATAATGGTTGGTGGTGCTCCTGTAACAGCTGAATTTGCGGCTTCAATAGGAGCAGATGCATATACACCTGATGCAGGTAGTGCTGCAGTTAAAGCTAAAGAATTAGCAACGGCATAAATATATCATAAATAATATAAGGAGGTATTGTTGTATGTTAACTAAAAGACAGAATTTACTCGAAACTATTAAAGGTGGAAATCCGGATCGTTTTGTTAATCAATATGAATTTTTGAATATGATCATGGAAATGCCTTTGGGAAGTAGATCTAACTACGGTAGTACTTGGAAAGATAATTGGGGGATAACATGGCAGTGGCCAGAAGGTCAACTTGGTGCGTTCCCTGTTCATGATGACGAACACAGAGTTTTAAAAGATGTTACTGAATGGAAGAAGTATGTTAAAATTCCTACAATTCCAACTTCCAATGAAGCTTGGGCTCCAGCTATTGCTCATGCCAATTCTGTCGACCGTAACGAGGAATTTGTGGCACCTTTCTATGCTCCAGGTGTCTTTGAAATGACACATCATCTTATGGGTATGGAAGATGCATTAATGGGTTTATATGAAGAGCCTGAAGCTATGCATGAGTTAATTGATGCCATTACTCAGTATGAGATGGATGTTGCAAAAGTGATAGTTGAAAAACTTCATCCAGATTGCATTTTCCATCATGATGATTGGGGCAGCCAAAAAAATTCTTTTGTGGCTCCTAAAATGTTTGAAGAGTTCTTTCTTCCGTCTTATAAAAAAATCTATGGTTACTATAAAGCCAATGGTGTTGAATTGATTGTTCACCACAGTGATTCTTATGCCGCTAACCTAGTTCCATATATGATCGAAATGGGCGTCGATATCTGGCAAGGCGTTATGAACACTAATAACATTCCTGAACTGATCAAGCAATATGGTGGAAAAATATCCTTTATGGGAGGGCTCCACAGCGGTTTGATTGATTTTCCGGATTGGACACTTGAAAATTGTATCAAACATGTGGAAGAAGCTTGCAAAGCTAACGGAAAGAAATATTTTATTCCATGCCTGACTGCGGGTTTACCTAAGGGGTATTTCCCAAATGTATATGAGACAGTAAGTAAGGCAATAGATGAAATGAGTAAAAAAATGTTTTAAGCTACATAACTGAGACAAAACATTTTTGTTGTAAATAAAAAACATTTTGGATCAATGTTAAAAATAAATTAATCCAAAATGTTTTTTATGCAAAACAGAACTTAATTATCTTATATCTCTAAATTAAAGCATTTTAACAAGAATGGCAGCCATATCTTTAGGAGAAACAATCATGTTATCTTTCAACCATTGTTGTATTACTCCAATACAGCCTGATATAGCGAAAGGCATAACATAGTGAGATTCTGCTTCCGAGGATGTATCGTCTAGAGGAATCTGGCAGAGCTTTATAGCATCTTTAAACTTTTTTTACTGTAATACTATTAACTTTCTTTTTATACATAAGTTTTGTCAAGGCTTGAAGTAGAGCATTTTTAGTTTTTCTCACACGCCTATCAAGTTTCTTTTCCTCCATAAAAAACCTCCACAAAAAAATTTCAATAATTATTCAACACATGTCTATTATATGATGAATAACCAACAAAATCGCAATAGATTAATGATTGAAGTTATACAACGCGCATTTTATAATAAACGCATGTTGATAAAAATACAAGCGTCTTATCATTGATATTGTTTATGTTAGTAGTCAATTTACAATTGCAGATATCCCAAATCTTTGATTTGGTGATAGTCACTTTTCTTTTAGAGTTTTGTTTCTACCAATAAGTTTAGATGAATTATCTAGGGGTGTACCTACTATTATACACAGCATAAGAACTCTAAATTGCTGAAGCTCAAGATTTCTAGTATCTCCTTTGATAGAAGAGGGAGTGTTACAGTAGGTAGCCATCAGATAAACTTGAAAGTAAAGTAAAAAAAATATAAAGATTTATTTACATTACAATAGAAAGTCACATATTATATACAAACACGTTAAAATGCAAATAAAGAATAACTTAGAATGATAAATTATTGAGGGAGTGAGTTTGTAATGTTAACACTTAAATGTAATGCAAAATTGGATGGAACATTTAAAGTATGTGCTAAAGTAGGAAATCATGAATACATTATGGACCATTCAATTGAGAATGGCGGAAAGGATGAAGGTGCCATACCAGGTCAAATGCTATTAGTGGCTTTAGCTGGATGCAAATTAATGGTGATAAGTAGTTATGCTCAGAAAAGGAGAATTACTTTAGAAGAATGTGAGGCTCAAATCACTGGTGATTTTGATGAAATTAAAAATGGAATAGGTTTAAATATCAAAGTAGATATCTTGGTTAAAACAGATGCAGATGACAAAGAAATTAAAAAGATGAACGATTTTGTTGATAAAAATTGTAGTATTGCAGCCATCTTATCCCAGCCTAACATTGTCGAAGGACAAATAAAAAGAAAAAAGTGATATTTTATTAGTAAATAATAGGTTATATTAATCTTTATATATTATTTTGAGAATAGAATTATTTTGGGTACACACTTATACTTTTAAAAAATATATAAGTGTGTATTAGTATGAGTAAAAAATCTGTAATATTGAACCTGTGAGAAAAAACTATTATAATAAATATACTAATTAGGAAGGGGGTCGTTATAAAAATATGAAATTTATTATGAAATTTATAAAAAAAGATGACATTATAAATGTAGTGCTTATTATTTTGGGAAGTTTTTTGGGATGTATTAGTGTCAACATGTTTTTAACTCATGCTCATTTATTAAGCGGTGGTGTTACTGGAATAGCTTTAATAATACAGTATTTATTTAAAATACAAGCAGGATATGTTGTACTTATATTAAATATTCCTTTATTTATTTTAAGCATAATAAAATTAAATAAACGATTTACTATCTATTCATTGATAGGAATGTTAACATTTTCAATAGGATTAATTCTTACACAACCTATATCAAATATATTACATATTAATGATAATTTACTTTATTGTATTTATGGTGGAGTTTTAAATGGAATAGGATTTGGCATTGTTTTTTCATATCATGGGTCTACAGGTGGTTTGGATATAATAGCTATGCTCATTAGAAAAAAGCATTCTAATTTTGATATAGGAAAAATATCTTTTTATATAAATCTTATTATAGTTTCTATTAGTGCTTTTATATTTGGAATACCTAATGCTCTTTATACGTTAATAGCTATGTATTTAACATCTGCTGTACTCGATAAAGTAGTACAAGGGTTATATAAATCTAAATCGGTAATCATTATTACTGATAAAGAAAGAGATGTTACTAAACATATACTTGAAGACCTTAACCGTGGAGTAACAATGCTCTATGGAGAAGGTGCCTATACGGAAAAACAAAAAAAGATACTCTTTTGTATAATTCCTTTATCTCAGTTACCTGAATTAAAAAAGATTGTTACTTCTTGTGATAAAAAAGCTTTTATAAGTATATCTGATGCTTCTGAAATAATGGGAAAAGGATTTAAAAGAGCTATATAAACAGAGTTTTTGGCATCAGATGGAGTTTTGACTCCACCTGATGCTTATTAACAGGATTCTTAGTGCTTCAGCACTTAGAAGGCGTTATCCTTTAGGAAAAATCGTTATCCAGGGACATAGCTGATCTTTACTCCCACTTGGAAAAAAGCAGATATTCCAAATCTTTGATTTGGTGATAGTCGCTTTCGCTGTGCGCGTGGGAGTATTAGATCAGGTAGTCATCGGATAAAAATAAGAGAAGGGATTTTTATAATAGTTATGTTATAGAAGTCCTTTTTTAGTATTTGTAAAACTGTAATGGACTTTTTTGGATTAAAAGAGTAAGCTTTGTCAATTACTTTTATTATGTAAAGGAATTAAATTTGGGCACGATATATAACTCAAATGTAATTTAGTTAATGGAGGGTATAACTAAATTGATGTAAATTAATTTAAAATATGTAAACAATTTAAACTTAGAAGGAAATAATATTTATAGATGAAACATGGATGCCTTCAATGCAGCATTCACAAAACATTAGCGATATGACTTCTGATTTTAGGGTTTTAGAGTATGAACATATAATTGCTACGGATTCTAATACAATGAATGAAAAGGAATAAGAAATGCAAAGCAAAATTACTCAGATAAAAAGTGAAATGCTATAGAGGATATTGCAAAGAAATTTTAGTAGTACTTCAAAGCACCTTTCAACATCAGTAAATGATATGGTAAGAACTATAGATCAGCTAGCTGAAGCTTCATCACAGGGAGCTGAGGGTACAACAAATGTTGCTAAAAAGATAGATGATGTTAATTCTAAAACTAACAGTATAGTTGAACAAATAGCAATGTCAAGTGAGAGAATGGGAAAATTGAAAGAAGAAATAGGCAAATTTAAGTGATAGAATTAGTACTTTTTAGAGTAAGATGTTACTATTTTATTACAATATATTTAAAGCCATATAAGTTAGGGAGGAAATTATTTTATGAAACATAAAGTAATAACTATAACACTTGTACTTATTATAATTGGCAGTATTGCTTTGGTATTAGGATGTGAAAATCAATCTAAGACATCAACTAATAGTACAAGTAGTAATTCGAATATGAAAGCTTCAACTAATAAAGATACAGATAAATCGGCTGCTAAGCAAGAGATTAAGCAGAGGCAGGTTCAGGGAAAAGTAACAGATTTGGGAGCCGGTACATTTACAGTAGGGAAAGATATAGAAGAAGGATTATATGATGTCACTCCAGCAGATGGACAGGGCAATTTTATAATTCAAAATACGCAGCAACCAGATTTAACTGTAAATGAGATTTTAGGAAATGTAGGAGATATGGGAATTTCTAAAGCAAGGGTTAAGCTCGTAAAGGATGAACAAATACAATTAGAAGGTATAAACAAAACACATTTTGAACCTGTTACAGCTCCATTTATTACAGACTATAAAGTAACATCACTTTATAGTGGAAGGTGGAGTGTAGGAGAAGATATTGGTAGTGGAAGATATGTAGTGACACCAGTAGTTGGAGAAGGAAATTTTGTAGTTTACAGTAAGAATCAAATGCCTAAAGTAAATGAAATTTTAGGAAATTCTGGAGTGAAACAAGTAACTGTAAATTTAGATGATGGCGATATAATTACAATAATGTCATTAAATCAAGTTGATTTTGCACCTCAAAAATAATATAGAAACCCCAATTTAATTTTAAGTTGGGGTTTTTTTTGTTTTGATGTGAAAAATAATCTAGATTTTATAATATGAGTTTAAATTGCAAAATTGTATACTTACAGAAATGTAAGATTTCACGTTTTAATTGTAAGCATCTAGTTATTGTTGTAGCTTACTTAAAAAAATATAATAAATTAAGAAAACATAATAAAAAATTTTTAATTAGCCATTTAAAGTAAATTAGGGAAGACACTCGAAAAGTAGATGGAAATTCTGAAAAGATATTTAATTAAGCAACTACTTAGAAGTAACTGGAAAACTATTGGCGTACTTTGAAAAGCATATATTGTTACGGGATAAAGGATATAAAAA
>NZ_LROR01000085.1:0-4267 GCF_001675205.1 Clostridium coskatii
ATACATTATAAAATATATGTGAAAAAGGCTATTAGTGAATATCCACTAAATTTAAAAGTGTATAGGTTTTTAATTAAAGATTTAGTTAGAGGTATTTGGTAGCTAACATTAATTAAAATATTATTTTGAGATGGCTAAAAGGATATGAAAAAATATTGTTTATATAAAAATAATTTATATAATATAATTGTTTTAATGGAGGATGTGATATAAGTGGAAGATTTATATTATAATATAAATTCACAACAAATTATTTATTGTGATAATAACTGTATTCAACTTAATAAGTTTATAAACCCACTTTTTTTTGATACAGAAGAATTTCATCAGTATCATCAAAAGTTTGCAGAAAAAGTATATAGGATTTTTTTCTGCAATAATAATAAACAAATAGCATATTGCTATATAGGTTTAAAAAATGGAATAATGAAGGCTCCATATTCATCTCCATTTTCGATGGTTTATGTCAAAAATAAATATAGAATAAATCAAATATGCAGTGTAATTAAAGGTTTAATAGATTGTGCTGAAATATTGAAATGTGAAAAAATTATGTTTAGTTTGCCGCCTGAAATTTATTTACCAGAAGTAATAAATTCAGAGTGGGCTGCTTTTAGCAGTAATGATTTTAAAGTCGAAAAAATTGACATAAATAATTATTTTAATTTATTAAAATTTCAAGATAAAGAATTGTTTTTGAAAAAATCTATTCATTCATTAAGACAAAATTATAATATAGCATTAAAAAATAATTTAATATTTACTGAAATTCCTATAGAAAAATTCAAATTAGCCTATGATGTAATTAAAATAAATAGAAAAGAAATGGGGTATCCTTTAAAAATATCTGAAAATCAGATGAATGATTTAATACATATGAAAGAATTGACATGTAGGTGTTTTGGAGTAAAAAAAGAAGACAATTTTATAGCTACAGCTATTGTATTTGATGTTACTAAAGATATTAGTCAGGTCATATATTGGGGAGATATAGATAAATATAGAAAAATTCGTCCAATGAATATGTTAACAGTTAATATATTTGAGTTTTATAGGAATTTAGGAAAAAAGTATTTGGATATAGGTCCATCAAGTGAGAACGGAGTAATAAATAATGGACTTGCTGATTTTAAAAAATCTATTGGATGTGATAATAATATAAAAATTACTTTTAAATATGAACTTTAGAGGTGTATATAATGTTAGTTAATGATTTTATTATGGAACCTGATGAATATTTAACGCCTTCATATAGGATAAGTCCTTTTTTAACAGAAGATATTATAATAAATAAATATTTATCCTATTCAGATACATGTGATGAATATTTTTTAGATAGATTTAAAAATAGATCCTTTTGCTATACTACTAATGGTAGAGAAGCAATTAATATAGCTTTATCTAAGTTAAATTTAAAAAGTAATGATTGTGTAACTATATTTACAACAACTAATAACTTTTATATAAGTGGGTGTGTAACAAAAGAAATAGAAAAATTTTGTAAATGGTCAAGAAAAATTGAGAAAAATACTAAGGTTATATTTGTGAATCATGAATTTGGCTTCCCATATGAAAATCTTATGAAGTTAAAAAATTATAATCTACCTATAATTGAAGATTGTGCCCATTCATTTAATTCTAATAATATTGAAAATAGTGTTGGAAAGGTTGGAGATTTTGTTATTTTTAGTTTTCCTAAGTTTTTCCCTATACAAATAGGAGGATTGTTAGTATATAAAAAAAAATATAATGTTAATTTTAAATTAGATTTTAAACAAAAAAATTATATAAAAAAAGTCATATCTTTTTATATTGATAAAATTGACGATTGGTCAAAAGCTAGGTCTAAAAATTATACTTATTTAAATTATGCTTTATCTAGCATTGGAATATATTCTAGATTTAAATTAAAAAGTTATATAACACCAGGAGTTTATATGTTTAAGGTGAGTAATAACATAGATACTGATCTATTAAAAAAATTTTTATGGAAACAGGGAATACAATGCAGTGTTTTCTATAAAGAAAAAGTTATGTATATACCTGTACACAATAGATTAAAAAAAGAAGATCTGGATTATTTTATAGAGTGTATAAAATATTTTATAAATACGAGGTGATTGTATGGGAAATAAATTAATTCTTAAATATATAGATGAGAAAATTTTTGATTATTTAAATAAAAATATTGATATTATGCCAATGAGATTTAGCAAGCTTATAGCTAATTATTATCCTGATGCGAGAATTAGAAGAATTTATTTTGAAAGACTCGGAGTATATATGGGAGAAGGAACATATGCTAATTTAGGTATGAAAATTGTTATAGGTGAATTAAAGGAAAAGTATATGATACATATAGGAAACAATGTTTCCATAGCACCTAATGTAACGTTTGTAGTTGAATCGTCACCAAATAATTCAGATGTATTAAGTAACTTCGATTATATCAAAAATAAACTAATTAAAAGTGAGAAAATAATAGTTGAAAATGATGTATGGATTGGTGCGAATGTTACTATACTTCCAGGGGTTAAAATTGGAAAGTTTTCAATAATAGGAGCTGGTAGTGTTGTTACTAATGATGTTGAGGCTTATTCAATTTATGCAGGAGTTCCGGCGAAGAAAATTAGAGATTTAAGAGGTATAAATCATGTATAATTGTACACTATTAAAATTTAAAGATATTTTAAGTAAATATGGTCATTTAACTCCTATAGAAGGTTTCTATGATGTTCCTTATGAAATAAAACGAGTATTTTATATTTATGGAGTACCGCAAGGTAATGCAAGGGGATACCATGCACATAAAAAAACATATCAGACATTAATTTGCGTTAAAGGTTCACTGAAAGTAAAAGTAAAGACGCCAAATGATGAAGAAATATTTGTTTTGGACAATCCTGATAAAGGATTAATGATAGGACCTATGATATGGGCGGAGCAATTTGATTATTCTGAAGATGCAGTGCTGTTAGTATTGACATCTGAATATTTTGACGAAAATGACTACATTAGAAATTATGATATATATTTAGAAGAAGCTAAAAAACGTTTTTAGCAATCTGGTAATATGTCAAGATAGTTTTTTAAAAGATTTCGATATGTTTTTCTTAAAAAAGGGTACACAAAATAAACGTTCGAATTTTTGACAAAAAAATCGAATGTTAGTTCGCCTTGATATGAAATTCGGTGTCTAATTTTTCACCGGTGTACAGTTGGTTTTTGACCAGCAAACCAAAAACCAGTCGTACGAATTTACGAGATGTCAACGCAAGTGCTCTTTTGTGCTGATGCTTCGGAACTTCGCTGTATTTTTTAGCGTAGTAGTCCCGATACTCAGGAATGTATCTTCTGACACTGTTGGCGGCTTCGCCAAGATAATAACGCAAATAAGTATTACCAGCTTTCTGCATACAAGTGTCTTCTCCATCGAAGTCACCAGACTGATTTTTTGACCAAGTAAGCCCTGCATACTTGGCTAAAGCATCAGATGAATGAAAAATATTTATATCGCCAATTTCAGCAATGATTCCAGCTGCAAACACAGGACCGATACCATTAATTGATTTGAGAATGGTAAGTGCATTAGGATTCATGCCTCTGATTGTTTTTTCAATGGCATCATCAATAGCCTTAATTTCTTTCTTAAAAGTATCAATACAGTTGAAAGAACTTGCCAAAGAGATGTTTAAAGGCTCATAAAGGCATTTGTCAAGGCGATAGGAATCCTTCGCAGCTTTCTTCAAAAGCTCAGTAGTTTTTGAAATATCTGCAATTCTGTTCCTGCTTTTTTCAGCAATGAATGTAAGCAGCTCTTCTTCAGGAGCATCGATAATCTCTTGAGGAGATAAATATTCTGTAAGGATAGCAGATGAAGCAGCACCATAAATGTTGCTAAATGGCTGGTTTCCTCCGCTAAGGAGCTGTAGTTCACTGAATTTGAGATATAGGTTAGAAACCATATATGTCTTCTCTCTAGTAATGCATTCTGTCAGATGCAAGCGATGTCTGGTAAGACGTTTTAAAGCCAAAAACTGGCTTCCACGCCAAGGCTGTATTTCGATTAAACCAGCTCTTGCAAAATCAGCAATAATAAAGGCATCCAAAAGATCCGTTTTAGCCATAGCAGTAAAGGCTTTCCTATAGTTAGCTGTCATCTTTGGATTTAGACAGAAAACATAAGGCTTGAATGGAAGCAATATTTCGCAAGTAGAAAGATGGTTCGCTATGTGAATGTTATAAACAGAAGTAGATTCCATAGCAA
>NZ_LROR01000086.1:0-1657 GCF_001675205.1 Clostridium coskatii
ATTTATATATTCAATAAAGGTTATCCTATGGTATGATATCAGCAGAGTCTGATGTCCCAAGGCACTGCTTTCACTCCTTTCAGCCAACGCTTGTTGTGTCTGCTTTTTAAGCTTTCAGCCTGGCTCACGCGGCATATTCCGCTTACACAGATGTTTCATCCCCTGTCGTAGCTCCAGCAAAAAAGCTGGCAGGGTGCATGCTGATTACGCGAGGTTGCGGTCACTACATGATGCCCGGGATAAACCTTTTGCTTCAGATTTCAAAAATACTTAATCGGAAAGGATGGTGATATCATGTTAAAGATTAACTTTATGTCTACTTTGTTTGTCGGTATTGATGTCAGTTCCAAATCCAATGTTGTTTATGCAATGGATTTTTACAAAAACAAATATATACAAACTTCTTTCTCCAACAATCAGCCTGGTGCAGATGAACTCTCTGCTTTAATCAAAGATTGTATGGTTGCTCATTCTGATTTGAATACCATTGTGATTGCTATGGAATCTACTTCTGTTTATAACATTCACATAGCGAACCATCTTTCTACTTGCGAAATATTGCTTCCATTCAAGCCTTATGTTTTCTGTCTAAATCCAAAGATGACAGCTAACTATAGGAAGGCTTTTACTGCTATGGCTAAAACGGATCCTCTGGATGCCTTTATTATTGCTGATTTTGCAAGAGCTGGTTTAATCGAAATACAGCCTTGGCGTGGAAGCCAGTTTTTGGCTTTAAAACGTCTTACCAGACATCGCTTGCATCTGACAGAATGTATTACCAGAGAAAAGACATATATGGTTTCTAACCTATATCTCAAATTCAGTGAATTACAGCTCCTTAGCGGAGAAAACCAGCCATTTAGCAATATTTATGGTGCCACTTCATCTGCTATTCTTACAGAATATTTATCTCCTCAAGAGATTATCGATACTTCTGAAGAAGAACTGCTTACATTCATTGCTGAAAAAAGTAAGAACAGAATTACAGATATTTCAAAAACTACTGAGCTTTTGAAGAAAGCTGCGAGTAATTCCTATCGCCTTGACAAATGCCTTTATGAGCCTTTAAACATCTCTTTGGCAAGTTCTTTCAACTGTATTGATACTTTTAAGAAAGAAATTAAGGCTATTGATAATGCCATTGAAAAAACAATCAAAGGCATGAATCCTAATGCACTTACCATTCTCAAATCAATTAATGGTATCGGTCCTGTGTTTGCAGCTGGAATCATTGCTGAAATTGGCGATATAACTATTTTTCATTCATCTGATGCTTTAGCCAAGTATGCAGGGCTTACTTGGTCAAAAAATCAGTCTGGTGACTTCGATGGAGAAGATACTTGTATGCAGAAAGCTGGTAATACTTATCTGCGTTATTATCTTGGTGAAGCCGCCAACAGTGTCAGAAGACACATTCCTGAGTATCGGGATTACTACGCTAAAAAATACAGCGAAGTTCCGAAACATCAGCACAAAAGAGCACTCGCATTGACATCTCGTAAATTCGTACGACTCGTTTTTGGTTTGCTGGTCAAAAACCAACTGTACACCGGTGAAAAATTAGACACCGAATTTCATATCAAGACGAACTAACATTCGATTTTTTGTCAAAAAATTCGAACGTCTATTTTGTGCGCCCTTTTTTAAGAAAAACATA
>NZ_LROR01000087.1:0-3863 GCF_001675205.1 Clostridium coskatii
CTGGAAGATTTAGAAAGGATCTATATTATAGGCTAAATGTGCTGCCTTTATTCTTACCTCCACTTAGAGAAAGAAAAAAGGATATACCTCTTCTTATTCAATATTTTGTCAAGAATATAGCACAAAAGTTAAATAAAAAAGAGCCAGTTATATCAGAAGAATACTTGAAGAAAATGATTAATTATAATTGGCCTGGAAATATAAGAGAATTAGAAAATCTGGTTGAGCTAATTATAAACACTGAATCCATACCAGCGGGTTACTTTACAGAAGAAGATTGTAATAATGAGGTACTTGTGAATATTAGTGATGACTGTTTAAAGCTGGATTATATGGAAAAAGAACATGTAACTAAAGTATTGAAGAAATTTAAGTGGAATATAACCCATTCAGCAGAAGCACTTGGTATAAGGAGAAATACTTTATACAGTAAGATAAAGAAGTATAATATAGCAATGTAATATTTTTCGTTAAAAAAAGAAAGAGAGAGGGTTACCTACAAATATATTGTTGGTAACCCTATAATTATGTTTTTATCCGATGACTATATGGGGAAAGAAAGAAGAATGACCAAAAAGCGAACAGTAATCAAAAAATGAACACCATTTTTTGATTACTTTGATCTAAAAATGAACACAACATAATAAAGGTCATAAAAACACTACCTAATTTGGATACTTTCAACATTGGCATACTTATTGCTTATATGAATAGTAACATTAAATATTTCGACCAACATTAAAACACATCTACAATTTGTAATATGAATGTCATTTGAATTGCAAATTGCAGATAAAAATTGAGGAGGTATAGTATGCTAAAAAAGTATTTAATTATTAATGGAGTTAAAAAAACTATTATAGCAGATCCAGAGGCATGTTTGGCAGATGTTTTAAGAAAACAAGCATTTCTTACTGGAACAAAAGTTGGATGTAGAAAAGGAGAATGTGGTGCTTGTTCTGTAATTTTGAATGGTAAAGTAGTAAGATCTTGTATAACTAAAATGAAAAGGGTTCCAGATGAAGCAGAAATTATAACTATAGAAGGAGTTGGCGATCAAAAACATCTTCATCCACTTCAGTTAGCATGGATGGTTCACGGTGCAGCACAGTGTGGTTATTGCACACCTGGATTCATAATTTCAGCTAAAGTATTACTTGAACACAATAGTAATCCAACAAGAGAAGATGTTAGAGCCTGGTTCCAAAAACATAGGAATGTTTGCAGATGTACAGGATATAAGCCATTAGTTGATGCAGTAATGGAAGCAGCAAGACTTATGCGTGGTGAAGTAACAAAAGAAGAATTATGGTATAAGCTTCCAAAGGGAAAAAGCCTTTTAGGTTCAGAAGCTATACGTCCTTCTGCTCTTGCAAAAGTAACAGGAACTTGGGACTTTGGAGCAGATTTAGGATTAAAGATGCCAGAAAATACATTACACATTAAGCTAGTACAGGCTACAGTATCTCATGCGAACATATTATCTATAGATACTTCAGAAGCAGAAAAAATGGAGGGAGTTTATAGAGTACTAACCTATAAAGATGTACCGGGTACAAATAGAATAAATGGATTGGCATTCCCAACAAATAAGGGTGATGGACTTGAGAGACCTATATTAAATGATAAAAAGATCTTCCAATTTGGTGATGCAATAGCTATGGTACTTGCAGATACACCATGTCAAGCAGAAGCAGCAGCAAAAAAAGTAAAAGTTGAAATAGAAGAGCTTCCAGCATATATGAGTGCACCGGCAGCTATGGCTGAGGATGCTATAGAAATTCATCCTGGAACACCAAATATTTATTTTGAATGTGGCACTGTAAAAGGTGAAGATACAAAACCTTTAATGGATTCTCTTCCTTATGTTGTTGAAGATGATTCATATGTACAAAGGCAGCCGCATCTTCCGCTTGAACCAGATGTTGGATGTGCATATATTAATGAAGATGGAAAGTTAATTGTACACTCAAAGAGTGTAGCACTTCATTGCCATGCAGCTATGGTAGCTGATGGTATAGGAGTACCTTTAGAGGATCTTTATATAGTTCAAAATCCTACAGGTGGTACTTTCGGATATAAATTTAGTCCAACAATGGAAGGACTTCTCGGTGTAGCTGCATTGGTAACTAAAAGACCAGTATACCTTGAGTTTAATATGTACCAGCAAATAACTTACACTGGAAAAAGATCACCTTTCTTTATGCATCTTAAATTAGGTGCTGACAAGAATAGAAAATTTACTGCATTAGAAACTGATTGGTCTTGTGATCATGGTCCATATTGTGAATTTGGCGACCTTGTAACTACAAGGGGCTCACAATTTATGGGTGCAGGATATAATATTCCAAATATAAGAGGAGAAGGAAGAACAGTTGCTACAAACCATGCTTGGGGTTCAGCATTTAGAGGATATGGTTCACCACAAAGTTTATTTGCTTCAGAAGTTTTAGTAGATAAAATGGCTAAGAAAATGGGTGTAGATCCTCTTGAATTGAGATATGAAAATGTCTATAGAGAAGGAGATAAAACCCCTACAGGTTGTGATCCAGATGTAATATGTCTGCCAACTATGATTGAAAAGTTACGTCCATTATATAAAGAAGCTAAGGAAAGAGTTAAAAATAAGAATGTTAACTCTGGAGATAAGAAATATGGAGTAGGAACTTCCTTATTAATTTATAGCTGCGGTCTTGATGGTCCAGATAGTTCAAATGCATGGGCAGAATTAACTGCAGAAGGGGTTACTGTAGGAAACTCCTGGCAGGATCATGGTCAAGGAGCTGACATGGGAACTTTAACTATAGCTCATGAAACTTTAAGGCCTTTAGGATTAGAGCCAGAAGATATTAAGTTAGTTATGAATGATATGGAATTTACTCCAGACAGTGGTCCTTCAGGTGGAAGCCGTTCTAACGTTTTAACAGGAAATGCTACTAGAGTTGCTTGCGAAAACTTACTGGCAGCTATGAAAAAGGACGACGGTACTTATATGACTTATGATGAAATGGTAGCTGCAAAAAAACCTTTAAAATATGCTGGAAAATGGACAGCACCTTGTACAGCTCCTGATCCAGCAACTGGTCAAGGAAATCCATTCCCAACTTATATGTATGGTGTCCTTATGTCAGAGGTAGAAGTAGATACTACTACGGGAAAAGTTAAAGTAGAAAAACTTACTATGATAGCTGATGTAGGAACTATAGTAAATAAACTAGTAGTTGATGGTCAAATGTATGGTGGATTAGCCCAAGGTATAGGACTTGCTTTAAGTGAAGATTTTGAAGATTTGAAGAAACATACTACACTTACAGGTTGTGGAATACCACAAATTAAAGATGTACCTGATGATATACAAATAATATATCAAGAAACACCAAGACCAAATGGCCCTTATGGTGCTTCAGGTGCAGGTGAAATGCCACTTTCAGCACCTCATGCTTCTATAGTTAATGCAATTTATGATGCTTGTGGAGTACAGATAACAAAATTACCTGCACGTCCAGAAAAGGTATTAGCTGCACTTAAAGAATTAGAAAAATAGTAAGAAAACAATTTAAATATCTCTCTAAATGAATCAGAAACAAATAATTATATAAAGATTTCTAAGAGCTAAAAACGCTAAAAGGTTTGTTAATAGTCATCAGATGGAATTAAAATTCCATCTGATGAAAAGAAATCTATTGATGTTAAAAATTATAAGATAATGTTTTCATAGTTTCTGGTTCATTTTTATGAAGACACTCGAAAAGTAGATGGAAATTCTGAAAAGATATTTAATTAAGCAACTACTTAGAAGTAACTGGAAAACTATTGGCGTACTTTGAAAAGCATATATTGTTACGGGATAAAGGATATAAAAA
>NZ_LROR01000088.1:0-133645 GCF_001675205.1 Clostridium coskatii
ATAAATAGTCATAGTGTGTTATGAAATTCTCATTTCCATTAAACTTTGAATGAATATTCCTTGTAGTCTTTAAATCCACGATAACTTTTTTCTGAGGGTTATATATATCAAACATGGCTTTCCATGGGACACCGAACAGCTCCGCAGTTTGGATAACTTCTTTTTGACCTTCTCTAGCTTCTTTGACTAGTTTATCATCCTTTAAAGTGGCAATCATGCGGTCTGCAATCTGGAAGGTAGATTTTAGCTGCCCTTTGGTTTTACCCCTAGTGGAATACATTTCTGGATGCTGGACCTTGAATTCTTCTAATGAACCTTCTGACCATGCGTGAACATAGCTACCCAGTAAAAGAGCGTCTTTGTTGTCGTCCTCCCATTCTCCGTTAAGTCTTGCCATTGTTTTGGCTTCACATTTCTTAAAAGATTTAAACAAGCTTACAGACATATATTCTTTGTCATTTTCTGGTGTAAAATAATTTTCTTTAGTTACTACCATTTACTTCACTTCCTTTATAATTTTCTAGTGTAGAGTTGGACCTAGTAAATCAAATTCTTTTGCTAGTTCGCTTTCTTCGTACTCTTTTATAGCTTCATCTTCAAGTGTTAAACAAATTTTTTCTCTACACTTTTCACATAAGCTAAGTGAAATATTCGTTCTTTTTTTAGCTTTAATACTAAGAATCTTTACATTTTTAGTTGAACCGCATATCCAACATTCACTGCATTCTTTACTCTTTTTTATTTCTGCAATCTCCATTTACTCACCGTCCTCAGGAACATTGTTTTCATTATCATCTTGAACCTCTACATCAGCTTCAACTATTTTATCTTCATCAATATCTTTTTTATCAAAGTTTGAAACCTCATGTTGTTGATTTTCGAACTCAAAATCGGAAGTTTCATTGTAAACTTTTTTACACTCAACACTGTCAAAATCAAGTTCAATTAATTTGCATAACCTTCGGAGAACGGTTTTCTTGTACATTTCCCCCGGAGTCTTTGTCCATGCCGGGCTATTTGGAGCTTTTGAAAAATTTTTTCTTGTGTTTTCAATTTCTTGTTTTGCCATGGTTTCATATAACATACTGCCATCTTGGAAGAGGCATACCGCAAATGCCCCTATAATCTCACCATTATTAAACGGTACTGGCGTAAAGTTTATGGTTTGTTGGCCATTAATAATAGCCTCTTGAAAATCATCACCCTGTCTTACTATCTTGGCATATATGTCCTTTATAGGATTAAAACTATACTTTTTAGCAAGTTTAATTTCGCCCTTATAATCTGTTTGAAATTGCAAATTATCTTTATATGGTATTGCATAACATTCCTTATTAAAGAAGTCTAACCCTAGAAATGCACCCTTTAGCATTGTCCTTGCTACAGTTATAGGCTGACATTGTTCAATTCCCTTGGTGTCCTGTAAAACCGTCATGCAATTTTGCAAGAATCTTGCTTTGTTGAAATCCTTTGGCAATGCCTCCTGTTTAGTCTCTAGTAATTTATTTAACATTGTGTGGCTTTCATTTAAAACCACCATTTTTTTATCTGACATATTATCCCTCCTAAATTATTTCCCCTTCTTTTATTGAATTTCCAATCTGCTCTAAATAACTTTGTTTCAACGCAATTTTTACAAAATCTCTATCAATCATAAACATAGTGGGTATATTTGCTTTTACTCCTTCGCCATCTTTTAAACATTCCGCAGTTATTGTTGTTACATCTGGCTTTTTCTTAACTTCCACTATCTTGAATTTCAAATCATCCATACTTATATCAATCCTCCTTACAAGTAAATTTCAGTTCATCATCCTGCGGATCATAAGCAACCTTCCCGATATAATATTCAGGATTTTCAACATCATAAAGTTTGTAACCCATATCATTTAGCATTTGAATTTGACTGTTAATTGTTGCCACTAATGCTGTAAATGGTCTGTTTATCTCATTTGCTGACTTACTTATTTTCTTCAGCTTCTTTGGGTATTTCATAACCTGTAGGAGTAACTTCTAACTTTTCATCACCTAAAAACTCTATTGACAAATTTAACTTTACAGGATAGTCTTTGTAATTCTTTAGCTCAGGAAGGTTATTCCTAACAAGTTTTCCTAGATCTATACTGTTTATGCTTGCACCATAATCATTTACCTCTAACAAACAATTTTCTGATTTTATATTTAATTTTTTCACTTTCATTCCTCCATTTAATTTTTAAGTACTTTTTGAATCTTCTATTTTTCAACCTCTTGGTCTTCTTTAAACCTAGGTAACTTATCCTCTAATTCTTGCTTAACTACAGGTACGCCAACTAATTTAACAAAAACTCTAGTTCTTGGAGTACTGAACCATGTATGCCCTTCGTCATTTAGCTTTTTCTCAAGTTTTAAAAAAGCCATTCTTTTATTACTAGCTCTTGAGTATAACTGAAAGTTTTCGCAATTCTCCACATACACAAGATACAAACAGTCACCAGCTTGACTTTCTATTTCTGAATTAATTAGATTATTAACAGTTACATCTAACGCTTTTGCCAAATGTTCAATTTCATCAAGCTTTATACGATATTGAACATTCTCGATTTTACGCAATCTACTTAATTTTATTGCTGTCTTTTTACTTAATTCTTCTTGAGTTAACCCCAACTCTTTTCTTTTATTAACAATATTTATTGCAATATCGCAATAGAAATCGTATCCTATTTTTTCTAAAATCTCGTCTTCATAAAATTTCATTTTCATTCCTCCATTGACTTATTTCCAATCCTATATTAAGATTGAACTAACAATTTTTTTATTTTAGTCCTTTTGATAAGGGCTTTCTTTTTTTACTTCAAAACTAAGATTGCAGGCACTATTTGTGCTCTTACAAGCATTAGGACAATTTTTATTTTTTGTACAATAAATACAACATAAAGCTTCTTTTAACCCCCTTGGACATCTTCCAACCTTACAATAAATCAATTTATCATCACCCTCTCTATTACCTTATAAGCTCTTAGAGCTATACGAGATACTTCATTTAAGTTTGTCCTTTTATCAAATTTAATGCGGTTCTCTCTTATATCATCTGTAGTCATTTTTAAAATTTCTTTAAACTCCTGATCCGTTACTTCAATACCTACATCCTCAAATAATTGCTTTAACATGATTTCACCTTCTTTCTAAAAGCTTTTAACCTCCTAAATGTGGCGTTCATACTCATTCCATACATTTCGCCAATAGCTCTATATGTGAGGCCTTGAACTCTTAATCTTTCCATTTCCAGAAGATCCTCATTAGTTAGCTTTACATACTTTTCCTTTCTGCCTGTAATCCTTTTTCCACTGTCTAAAATCTGAAATGCCTGCTCGACAGTAACCGGAAACTGGCTTGCTATTATTAAAGCATACCAATTCTCATTCAACTCTTTTTCCTCCTTTCAATCTCCCTTCTAACTACTGCAATCCTTGTGCTAACTTTCTGTCCTTCCCTTTCTTCCTTTGTTAAACTTGCAAGCAGCATGTATAATCTAAAAATCTTTGTTTCCTTCAAACCTTTCCTGAATTCTTTGCCTTCTACTGGCTGCCTGTACCATGGCTTGTCCCTATTCATTTATTTGCCTCCTTTTCTGATCTGCTTCAATGTCCATAGATAACTGCCCATCCAAAATTTGTTCCCTCACATCAATCTTTCTAAGAGATTTATTTAAACCTCTATATTTCTTAGATAGTTGCTGCCTGACTTTTTGCAAGTCTGCTTTTTCTGTAGTCCTACTTACATTTACATACTCATTGCCGTTATCGGCTTTAACGGAGAAGCAATCTCTTACGCCCTTTTCGTCTTTATAACCAGACATAATCCTTTGAGCCATCCTTCTGTATTCCTGATTAATCAACTTATCTGTATCTGGTTTTGGTGCGTACTCTTTAACTATTTCCACGAGTTCATCCATGCCTATATGAGGTTTGCTCTCCATAATAGAATTGATTTTTTCTTTTATCCTTTTATCAAGTGCCATTTATTTCACCACCTTGATTTTTTTCATATTTTGAAAAATTGATTTAACCTCCTGCAATTTCTCTATTGCTTCATTACATCTAGCAATATGCTTATCCATATTTTCCTTTGGAGAATATTCCAAGTAATATCCTATTTTTTCCTCATCAATGTCTACAGTTAGAATTCCAAATATAGCATCTGCTATTTTATCCGCAATTTTCTTTTGCCTGTCTATCTCTTTGGCTTTAGTGTCATACTGCTGATTTAAAAGCTCTGTTGCTTTGTCTTGCTTTTTATCTTCCTGTAAGTCCTTAACTTCCTTTGTAATGTTATAAGCCTTATTTACACTTATATGATTTTCTTTAGCTGCATCCTTAATTACTGAAGGTGCTTCATGCTCTATGATCTCAACTTTGTGTATGGTATCATGGCTTACTCCTGCTATTTTCGCTAATTCTTTTTTAGTATCAATACTTGTTATTACTGGTTTGCTATTAGGGCTATTTTCCTCACTAACTATTTCTTTAAAAGTTGATTCTTCATTGCTTTTAACATTTGTCATATTTCTGACAGAAGTTAAGTCACTTCTAATGCCTTGATTTTCTTTAGCTTTCTCAGCTATGCTTTCCTTAAGTTTCAAAGCCAACGCTGACCTCTGATAAACAGATATATTTCTTCTAGCAAATTGATTTTTAATGATCCACTGTTTGACTTCTTCTTTATCCTCAAACTCATAATCCATACTAAAAGTTTCATATTCAATTCCATTCTCAGTACATAACTCATATCTGTTGTGACCATCTATTATAAAGCCATTCCAAGTTATAATTTTGTCTCTGCATCCAAACATCAATAGGCTCTTTTTAAGTCCTTCTCTTTCCTCTGGTGTCAATGGTGAAATGAGGTCTTTAAACTCCTCATTTACTTTTAATTTTTGCAACTTATCAACTCCTTTACATATTTTTCTAAAGGTATTGGTACTATTTTGTAGAATTATCACTTTGTGAAAGGTGGTGATAATCATGCCTGATACTGAAGACATTGCTCGTGATTTAACTGTTATATATCTTCAAAATAATTTTAATAAAAATCTTTCTCCAGAAGATTTAGTTAAAAAGTATAAAGAAGTATATAAAAAGTTTGAAAATGCATCTAAAGAGCCAATCCAAAATGTACAAATACTGGATTTATAAAAAGTTACTTTGAAAACCAAAAACCAAGTTTCATTTTATTGTCATGAATTACTATTTCAGTATTTGCGTCAATTAAAGAGCTACAATACTCTAGAGTTTTCTTTGCATCAGCAATTGAAAGTTTATAGTTACAAATTAAAGTAAACGTCTGTATTGCAATTTGTTCTTCGATACTACGTTTTGATTTTTGTTGCTCCTGAGCTTGTCCTTCAGGGGCAACTTTTTTATTATTTTCCATTTAATTTTCATCCTTTCTATTTTTTTATTGCCATTGCGGCACTATTGAAATGTAATATGTTTGATGTGATGTGATAGGCTTTGGAAATGATATTAGCTTACTTCTTGTTGCGTGTCACGTAACTCATGACTAAAAAAAATTTGCGCTGGATTTTTAATTTTAAGGACATTGACTATAGATTCCATTTCCTTTTGTGTAAATTTTTCTGGAGAATGGTTTAACTTAACTGACAATGTTTTAGGCGTAATGCCAATTTCACTAGCTAATTTTGTAATAGTATATCCATGAAGAGCCATTTGTGCTTTTAATAAATTAGATCTAAACATTTTATCACCTCTATTTCCTTGTAACGTATTACGTAACTTTATTTTTATAATAGCATGGACTTATTTTCATGTCAATACATATTGCGAAACTTTTTACATGAAAATTGATATTATCGTTGCATATTACGTAATTTGTGTTATAATATATGTAAAAATAGTAAGATAATATGAGGTGCGAAAGATGGAAATTAATGAAAAGATTAAAAATAGACGTGAAGAATTAGGATTGACACTTCAAGAAGTTGGAGAATATTTAGGAGTTTCAAAAGCTACTGTTCAAAGATATGAAAGTGGAGAAATTAAAAACTTAAAGCTTGGTACTATAGAAAAATTAGCTCAGATATTGAAAATATCTCCATCTTATTTAATGGGATGGAATGACCCTGAAGAAAATAAAGTGTCTAAAATTACAGATATTAAAGAAGCTATAAAGGTAATTATGACTCAACCTGGTTTAATGTTAAACGGAGAAGCTTTATCAGATGAATCTAAAATTGCTCTTGCAAATGCCATTCAACTTGGTATTCAATATGCAGAGCAAATGCAAAAGAAAGAAAAGGAGAATAATTGATTAATCTGAGGGGATGATTATATGATAAAAACTATTGTATCTAGACTGATTAAAACATACGGAACAAATAATCCTTTTGAATTATGTGATTTTTTGGGTATAAAAATTATGAAAAGTGATTTAGGTAATGAAATTAAAGGTTTTTTTCAAAGAACGGCTAATGGGTATAGCATTGTTCATTTAAATAATAATTTAAATAATAATGAAATTAAATATGTATGCTCTCATGAGCTCGGTCACGCAGTTATACACCCCGATTTATCTATTAGATTTTTTATGATAAATAAATTGCAAGTTAAAACTAAATATGAAATTCAAGCTGATAAATTTGCGGCTGAATTATTACTACCTAATAGATTAGATTGTGAATATAAAAATATGAATGTAAGCCAGTTAAGTTCTTGTTTTAGCGTCCCAAAAGAGCTTATAAACTACAGATATAGGAGGGAAAGCATATATGAGTAAACAACGTAATCCAAATGGCATGGGAACATTTAAACAACGTAAAGATGGACGTTATGAATGGCGTCAAAAGATTGATGGTCAGGAAAGATATATCTCGGCAAAAACTATGAAAGAACTAAGAGAAAAAATTAAAAAAATAACAGATCTCCCTATAATAAAAAATAAGTATAAAGTTGACGATTGGTTTCAAAGATGGTTGGAAATATATATAAAGCCTCTTAAAAAAAAGGCTACATATGACCAATACAGAATAATCTATAATACTCATATAAAAACAGTTCTTGGTAATAGAAAACTATCAACCATAAAAACATATGATATACAATCAGTTATAGCTAAAATGAATGAAAAAAAATTAAGCACTTGGACAATGAAACATGCAAGAAAAATTATGAATATAGCATTTTCTAAAGCATTTGAAGAAAAAATCATTGCAGAAAATCCAGTAAAAAGCATTGAAATACCTATAAAGCAAGCCAAACCTCGTAAGACCCTTACTATAGAGGAATTGCAAAAATTATTTAAGGCCATGGAAAATAGTCGTTGGCTATGGTCAGTAAAATTTGCTTTAGTTACTGGTTTAAGGCGTGGTGAACTGCTCGCTTTGAAATGGTCCGATATTGATTGGCAAAATAAAAGAATAAGTATAAATAAATCTAATAGTGTAACAGGGTTAGGAGACACTAAAAGCAGTAAAATACATTATGTTCCCCTTTCTGAAAATGCAATTCAGTTTTTAAACGAGCAAAAAGACATGCTAAAAAAAGAATTCAACCCAATTTTATATAATGAAGATTTAAAAGGTAAGGCTTTGATATTCCCGAGTGAATCTGGTAAAATGATCCGCCCTGATTCTTATTACACACTTATAAGACGTTTTTCCGTTAAAGCTGGAATAAAAGCTTCTCCTCATTGTTTTAGACATACCTTTGTATACTTAACTAGGGGGAACTTATCATTAAAGGATTTGCAAAATATTTTAGGACATTCAGAATCCACTACAACACTTGATATTTATGGTAATATGCTAAATGACAATACTAAGAAAAATATAGAACAAATTGACAATGTTTTTAATACTGTTGATAAAGAGATGGATAAAATCAAGGAAGAGAAAATAAAAAATACAGGAAAAATAATACCATTTAGAAGAGCAAAATAATACCCACCTTTTACCCACCTTTTTTGAAAAAGTATATAAATCATTGCATATTTTAAGAAAATGCATTTAACCTATAATTCCTTTAACCAGAACGTTTTTACTTGTATTGAGAAATTTACTTACCATGAAATATCTTGCTTCGGGAGCAAGAGGTCGCAGGTTCAAATCCTGTCACTCCGACCATTGATATAGGTAGGTTAAGATGGTTCTATTAATAGAAGAATTTAAAAAATACCCACCTTTTCTCAAATTTATATAAAGTTTATGAAAATAAGAAGCTCCAGCTTAATTTTAGGCTGGAGCTTTTAACTGTTAATTCAATTAATTGGAATATACCAGAACATTTATCTAAAATCATTTTGATGTTATACTTAAAATGAGGTGATATATAAATGCTTAAAAACATTAAAGGCGCTATTTTTGATATGGATGGCACTCTTATTGACTCAATGTGGATGTGGGAAAACATTGATGAAAAGTATTTGGCAAGAAAAAAGCTAACTGTTCCTCCAAGCTTAAAAAGTGATATAGAACATATGAGCTTTTATGAAACTGCGGAGTATTTTAAAAACAAATTTAATATTCTTGATAGTATAGAAGAAATTCAAAAAGAATGGTATGATATGGCCATTTATGAATATTCTCATAATATCTCACTTAAACCAAGAGCTAAAGAGTTTTTGCTTTTATTAAAGAAAAAAGGTATTAAAATAGCTTTAGCTACAAGCAATTATAGAGAAATAACAAACGTATGTCTCAAAAAGAATAAAATATATGACTTATTTGACTCAATAATTACAGGCGATGAAGTTTCAAAAAGTAAAGCTTTCCCTGATATATATATTTGTGCTGCACAAAAGCTAAATTTAAATTCAAAGGATTGTGTAGTTTTTGAAGATGTGCTGTGTGCCGTTAAAGGTGCAAAATCAGCAGGTATGACTGTAATAGGTGTACATGACCTATATTCTGAGTACCAGTGGAATGAAATAATAAACTATTCGGACATGCATATATCTAATTATACCGAATTAATAGAAGCAATATAATTTTCATTTTTAAGCACCTTATTGAATATACTAATATAAAAGTACTTAAATGAGGAGATTTGAAATGCTAGCTTTTTTATTCCTTCTAATTATAGCAGGAAATGCTGTTATTCTATACAAATTTAACGATAAGGTCTCAGTTCAGAGAAGACAAATACTTTCTTTAAAGTATGAAAATGATGATTTGAAATCAAAATTATCAAAACAAACTCCCAAGAAAATAGACATTAAATACGTCACTCCTCAATTTTTAAATGCAGTAGTTACTATAAGTGGAACTCTTCATCTTTCACCTATTTCAAACTCCAGCATAGTTAATACTTTAAAAGAAAATACTTCTTTAAAAATTCAAGATAGTGCTCAAATTCAAAGTCAACTTTGGTATGAAGTTTTTTTGCCTGGGGACAACAGGCTGAATTCTAAAGGATGGATAAAATCTAATTATATAAGGATAATTGAATAAAGCCCTTTGTTACTTAAAACTAGGGCTTTTTAACATTTCTATAATAATTTAATAACTCCATCTAAATATTCGGGAACACCTTTTATTATATCTTTCTTGCAGCAGTATTTTAAATCATCATACAAATCTAGCTGTTGTATCCTTTTGTAGTGAGATGCATTTTGTATAAATCCTACAATATCTGGATTCTTTTCATAAACATATAATGCGGTTTTGGATATATCTGTAAGTTCCACCTCTGTCTTTTCCAATATGCACTTTATTATATATCCGCTGCATATAAAATCGTCCATGGAAAATTGTCCGCTTGTTCCAGAATTAACTATCGTTACATCATTTCTTAAGTTTACTAGCTTATCTGCCACTTTAGCTCCATTTATAAGGGCTCCTATTAGCATATTTTTTGCTGCAGCACTTCTTTTTATTGCTCTAGTTCCATTAGTTGTAGTCATTATAAGAATTTTATCTTTTACAACTTCTCTAGTATACTCAAGTGGAGAATTTGAGCAATCAAATTCTGGTATTTTTAAGGCATTTCTCTCCCCTCCAAGTATATATTTTTTCCTATCTCTCCCTGCTATTTCTAGAGCTTCTTCTACAGTTAGAACAGGTATCACTGCCTTACATCCATTGTCCATAGCAGTGGTAATTACTGAAGTTGCCCTAAGCATGTCCACTATTACCACAGACTTGTCCGCAATTTTCTCGTCTTTTATATCATCTGCTGATATTATTACATCTATTTTCAATTTTTAATTTCCTCCTCTAAAAATAATCACACATTATTTATATCTCAACTTTCGCGCATACAAAATTTTTTTAGTTAATAGTTAAGAATGAATAATTAATAGTTAATGTGGATTTTTTTCCGTTACACTACAAAAAATCTTTAATTAAATTTTTGAAGACTCGTTTTGCTAAAGCAAAACATTACTAAGCACTGACTTATATAAACTTAAAAATTTTTTGCGAAAGCTAAAAATCATCCTTCACTATTAATTCTTCATTATCAATTCTTCATTATCAATTCTTAACTTGCCAAGCTTTACTTCGCAATATTTTAAACTGTATAAGTTGAGTAATTAATTACTTCTTATTACTTCCACAATATATTCCCTGATAGATGTTCCTATCCTTCATAGTTTTATCTATGTCATTTAAAACTTCCCACTTTTTAAGACTCCATTTGGGTCCTATAAGTAAACTTCTAGGCGCATCTCCAGTTAACCTGTGAATTACAATATCTGGTCGGGTATTTGACAGTGCTGAGCATATTACATCTACATAATCTTCTTGACTCATAAACTTCAACTGTCCTTCGTTATACAATTTTACAAGAGGAGTATGTTCCATTAAGTGAAGCAAATGGAACTTTACTCCCTGTATATCCTGAGTTGATACATATTTTACTGTATTCATCATAATGTCTTTATTTTCATAGGGCAGTCCCATTATTAAATGAACTACCACTTCAATTCCTATTTTTCTTAAATTTTTTACGGATCTTTCAAAAGTTTCTAATTTATATCCCCTGTTTATCTTTTCTGCTGTAAAATCATCGGAACTTTGCAGGCCAAGCTCTACCCAAGTATAAATTTTATTATTAAATTTCTCAAGTAATTCCAACACATCATCTCCAAGGCAATCAGGTCTAGTAGCTATTGCAAGACCAACTACACCTTCTTGATTTATAGCTTCCTCATACTTCTGCTTTAGTATTTCTACAGGAGCATAAGTATTTGTATATGCTTGAAAATAGGCTATATACTTTCCATCTTTCCACTTCTTATTCATCATTTGCTTTATACCCTGAAACTGATTTGATATAGATACATTCCTATTTCCTGCAAAATCCCCAGATCCTTTTTCACTGCAAAATATGCATCCGCCTGTACTTATAGTACCGTCTCTATTAGGACAAGAAAATCCACCATCCAAAGATATCTTAAATACTTTACATCCAAATTTTCTCCTCAAATAATAATTCAAACTATAGTATGTTTTGTCTCCCCACAGCATTCTAACCCTTCATCCTCTCAATCTCCCAATAAATAATACATTGTCATTATATCACAATATTACATTTTCACTGCTTTAAAATTCTTTAAGCTTAACTTCCACTTACCAGTTAGTTTAGAAAGCGATTCACTACTATTATTTTTTGGTGTAACATCAAAGTTTAATATATCTTCATCAAAAGAGGAAAAAACTACATCCACTTTATCAAGAGGAAATTTTTCTTCAAACTTGTAATCCACTATATCTCCTGAATTTGCCTTATATAGTCTTATACAATGCCCTATATTTGCATTTGTATATTGTGCCATGACAAACTTCTCATCTTGAGAAAATGTTACAAATTCTACTTTAGAACCCTTTAGAAGATCTAAAGTAGTTATATTTTTACCTACTGTTTTCTCGACTTCACCCTTTTTACCGCCTTCTCCTCCATCCTTACTATCACCGCCATCACCCTGTTGTCCGTCAGAATCTTGGGATTGTGCTGACATGCTTTCATCTATTTTTATTACACCTATATATGAATCTTTGTTATAAGTAACCATTGCCATGTTATCTCCTGTATAGGAAAAATCAATTATGCCAAAGTTGTTTTTTGGTACAGCAGCCTTATCTATATTTACCTTATCATCTTTTGGGAATACATAATTAGGTACATTTGTTATATCTATTACTACATTTGTCTTTACATCATTTTTATTTCTCATTTTTATTTTATCTTTTTCAATAAATGCTTCCCTATCGACAACATCACTAGTCTTATCAATCTTATAGTCATTACCTTCCTTTACTACTTTTATAGAATATTCATCTAACACTGCAAAAGGTTTGCTTAAATCTACTCTTGCCACCTTTACCTTAAATTGACCCGACTTTCCAATTTCACTGCTGTCACTTAAACTATATCCAACAATTTTTAGATTTTGATTTTCACTCTTTATGGGACTTTTTAAGAGTTCTTTGGAATATAATTTTTTAATATTCTCAACATCACTTTTCATGAGATATTTCATATAAGTATCTACCGTATTGCCTGCTGCTTTCATATCAAAACTTTCATTTGATTCTTTAGTATCTTCTTTTTTATTTAAATTGCATCCGCATATTAAACTACAAGAAAAAATTATAAGTACTAAGGTACAAATTATACTTCTTTTTCTCATATATTTCCTACTCTCAGTTTTTACTCTGCAGTAGAAATTCACCTCCTTCTATTAAGTTAAGTAATTTTGAAAGAAATAACTAGTTATCATGCCAGCCTATTTTCTTTCAAATGTCTTAACTAATTCACTTAAACTTTATTTTTCCCGTAAATAAAATTTTAATTTATAATTCATTATTTTTATATGTTATTTATATATTTATATATAGGACATATTTATCCGATGACTACCTGCTCTAATACTCCCACTTCTTCAAGTTGGAGTAAAAAGCAGCTACGTCCCTGGATAACGATTTCTAAACATCAGTTGGAGTCAAAACTCCATCTGATGCCAAGAACTCTGTTTATCCGATGGCTGCCTTTTCGGAAAAGTGGACATAAGTAAAATTAAAAATTATATTACTGGAGGTATATTTTTGAGTAAAGAGATTATTTTGATTTTCCAAGTAGCCGCTGTATTTATAGGTACAATAGTTGGTGCTGGCTTAGCATCAGGACAAGAGATAAGCCAATTTTTTACCCAATATGGTTACAAAAGCTTCATAGGTATATTGATCTGCTGTATTGTATACATAATAATGTCAATTATAATAATTAACATAAGTAAAAAATATAAGTTAAACTCTTATGACGGCCTCATATCCCTAGTAAGCCCTGGGTTTTTGGGTATAGTTACCAATTCCTTAACTACTTTTTTCTTAATTGGTGGATCAGCTATAATACTTGCTGGAAGTGGTGCCCTAATTCATCAATACTTTAGGGTATCACGGTGGATAGGTATAATATTTATGATATTTATAGCTATAATTATACTATTTAGAGATACTAAAGGTCTGCTTGAAATAAATTCAGTCATAGTTCCTTCACTTATACTAGTAATAGTAACCTTGTTTATATTGTATTTAGCTTTTTATAAAAACTTAAATGTATCTAGCTTAAAAAACATAAATTGCTGTAAAAGAAGCTGGCTTTTCTCTTCATTAATATACTCCGGCTTTAATATGTTATCTTGCAGCGGCGTTTTAGTACCTTTAAGTCTTTCCATAAACAAAAAGAAAAGTCTTATTGCAGGTTCTATTATAGGCTCCCTAATCCTTACAATATTGGTTTTTATAATAAACTTCATGCTAATTTTGAATATACCCTATATATTCAAATATGAAATTCCTCTCCTATACATAGCTAATCGTTTTGGAAAAATATTAGAAATAGTACTGCTTGCTATAATTTGGTTGGAGATGTTTTCTACAGAGGTATCTAATATATATAGTGTAGGAAAGAATTTTGAAGAAGTATTTAATATACCCTATAAAAGCTCAGTAATTATAATAATATTAATTACAATTCCTGTATCCCAAATTGGTTTTGTAAAACTAATTTCATTTTTATATCCTGCTTTTGGTTTAGTAAGTCTTATATTTATAGTACAATGTATTGTTTTTTATCTTAGAAATTATAATAAATGAATTTCTCCTTTATGTTATAATTAAAAAGCTATACTCATATTGATTTTTAATTATCTAAACTTTAAAGGAAGTGCTTTTATGCAAAACTATTTGGAAAATTGCATCTTATGTCCTAGATCCTGCAAAGCAAACAGATTAAAAGGCTCAACTGGCTTTTGTAATGCTGGCAAAAATGTAAAAATAGCCAAAGTATCCTTACACAAGTGGGAAGAGCCCTGCATTTCTGGTATTAATGGTTCAGGAACTGTATTTTTTTCTAATTGTAATCTAAGATGTGTTTTTTGTCAGAATCACACTATAAGTGCTGAAAACATAGGAAAAGAAGTATCCATAAAAAGACTTAGTGAAATTTTTCTAGAACAACAGGATAGAAATGCCCACAACATAAATTTAGTTACTCCAACCCATTACATTCCACAAATAATTGAAGCCCTGGATACAGCTAAATCAAAGGGGCTTCATCTACCAGTATTATTCAATACTAATAGCTATATAAATGCAGCTACTTTAAAAGACCTAAAAGGATATATAGATGTGTATCTTCCTGATTTAAAATATTTTAACAACAAATATGCAGTTAAGTATTCCCATGCCCCCGGCTACTTTAGCTATGCTTCAAAAGCCATAGAAGAAATGTTTAACCAAGTAGGCGCTATAAAATTTGATAAAAACGGCATGGTAACAAAAGGCGTTATAATACGGCACCTCATGCTGCCCGGTTTATTATTTGACTCAAAGAAAATAATAGATTATATATACAATACCTTTGGAGATTCAGTTTACATAAGCATAATGAATCAGTATACACCTATGTATAATTCTTATAAGTTTCCTGAAATAAATAGGCCTTTAAGCCCAAAGCACTATGATTCATTTATAAATTATTGTCTATCTCTAGGGATAAAAAATGCATTTATTCAAGAGAGTACAAGTTCTTCTAAAAGTTTTGTACCTAACTTCAACTTAGAAGGAATTTAAATTAGAAATTGGCCAGAATAGAATCTCTGTTCCTATCCTAGCCAATTTCATTATATTTTGTATTTACCTAGCTGCATCCTAAATATTCATCTTTAATTCCAAGTTAAAGTTTTATTTCAAGTCTATCCAATTTAGCAATTATCTTTAAACTTTTAATCTCAATAGTTTCTGTTCTTATACCACTTCTGCTGCTAATAAGAAGCACCTTATTACTATCCAATTTCTTTATCTGTCTCAATTCCCTTTTTCCGCTATACTCTACTAGATATATGGAATTATTATAAATTTCTCCTGTACTATGTACAAAAACTAAATCTCCCCTTTGTATTCTAAATACTTCCATATCATCACTTTCTACTTGCACATACATCACTTTATCCTGAGCATATCCTTCTATTTTATTATCAATCAACGGAAGCTGTCTAAATCCTACTACTGTTCTCATATCATATTTATAAATAGGTACCTTTTTTAAAACAGATCCAAAAGCTTCACTCCAAACGTCCTGCACTTTTTCCTTCTTAGTTATTGGAGAAGATTTTGGAGTTCTATCTTCCTTATATACTTCCTCTTCAAAAGACATGGTTATATCATTTATACTTTTACCTAATATTTTGGAAAGTTTATCAATTATATTTTGATTTACTATTCTCTTTCCAGATTCCGCTTCATTTATAAATTTCTCTGAAACTCCCAGTTTTTTAGCTAACTGTTTTTGACTAATACCCATTTCAGTTCTTGCTAATTTTATTTTTTGTCCTACTCTATTCATTTTCTCCTCCTAATTTAATAGATTTTGAATAGTATCTTTCTAATTTTGAATTATTATTTGAACTTTGATATTTGAACTTTAAACTTTCTATATACTTCCCTCTTTTAAAAGTTTATAACTCAATTGTATTATAAATTCACTGTCCATAGAATTAAATATTGTCACTTTTCCTGCTTTATTCTTATTATTTTTTATATGATATTTAACAAGCTGTCTTTTAAGTTGCTCTACAGTACCCTTGCTTCCATCTATTATAGGGATGTCCTCATTTAAAATTTTACGTATGCTTTTCTTTACAAACGGGTAATGAGTACATCCTAATACCACTGCTGCAATTCCTTCATCTTTTAGTGAATTTAGCTTTTCTTTTAAATAGCCTTCTACTTCCTCTCCTTCTGTCTTACCCTGTTCAATAAGTTCTACTAAACCAGGACATGGCAGTGGTTGTATCGATGATCTACTTTCATACTTTTTCATAAGATTACTAAACTTTCTTTCTGAAAGGGTCATAGTAGTTGCCATTATTACTATTTTACCTTTTCTATTAAATTCTACTGCAGGTTTTAAAGCTGGTTCTATGCCTATAATAGGCATAGATTTGCTATATTTTTTTCTCAAATCTATTATTGCTGCACTAGTTGCAGTATTACAAGCCACAACCAACGCCTTTATGTTCTTTGTTAATAGAAGCTCTACTGCATTAAAAGTAAGTCTTTTTACCTCTTCTGCAGTTTTTACCCCATAAGGAGCCATTTTAGAATCTCCAAAATACACAAAATCTTCATTTGATAAGATTTTAACTGCTTCTTTTAAAACACTTATTCCACCTATTCCAGAATCAAAAAAACCAATAGGTCTATCTTCTAAATCCACTCTATCACCTCATTATTCTAATCAAAAAACTTTCTATGTTCATTATATATTATACATTTAAACTATACAAAAAAAATCTAAAAAACTAAATTATGAGTATAATTAATCGTTTAAATCTACAACATAAGTATGTTATAAATTTCTTGCTTTCTTATTAATATTGCAATTACAATTATAAATTCCTTCAAAATTCTATTGACATATATCAATATTAATTATAAAATCATAGATATATAAAATTCAGTTATTAAAATAACGAAAGTAGCAATTTATTAGGTGTAAAAATATTAGAGTATTAAAAATGAGATACTCTTCTAATTATTTATAGGAGGAATGGAATTATGTTAAAAGATCTAGTGTATGTAGTGCCTAAAGAAACGCACTCAGAGGAAAATTTAAAGAAAATGCTAACTGCACATTCAGAAATAAAATTTGTGTCCCTTATAGGTATAGATCTTTCTGGTAACAACACTGATGAGAAAATCCCTATTGAGGTCTTTTTGAAAGATATAAATGGCTTTTTAAATGGAGCAATTCAAACTGATGGTTCATCTGTAGTTCTTCCAGGAATAGCAACTCTAAACAATGCAAAAGTAGATATGTTGCCCGATCTTGATGTAAATTGGTATGTAGAATACAATGACGAAAATGTTGACCTTGAAACAAATAAGCCTGTTGGAACACTGAGAATTCCTTGTTTCCTATATCATGAAAACAAAGCAGTAGATTCTAGATACGCTCTAAAAAATTGTGTAGAACATTTCAAATCAAATCTCTTAGACTTATTTAAAAAATACCCTAGTACCATATCATCTTTCGGAATAAAATATGAGGATATAGATGATGTAATTGCTACTTGTGCTACAGAACTAGAATTTTGGGTAATGACACCTAACGATAAAGCACACACTGAAGAATTATTCACATCTCAGGAACTTCAAGAACAGTATTGGACTAGAACAAAAGGTATAGTAAAAACAGCCTTAGAGAAAACTCTGTTAAATATGAACTTATACGGTTTAAAGCCTGAAATGGGACATAAAGAAGTAGGCGGTGTAAAGGCTAAAGTAGATAAATCAGGAAACTTCAATCATGTAATGGAACAATTAGAAATAGACTGGAAATACTGTACTGCTGTTCAAGCAGCAGATAATGAATTACTTGTAAAAAATATAGTTGAAGAAACTTTTAGAAGCAATGGATTAGATGTTACTTTCCTTGCTAAGCCTATTGAAGGAGTAGCTGGCAGTGGAGAACATACCCATATAGGAATAGCATTACAGCTTAAAAATGGTAAAGTTATAAATCTATTTTCTTCTACTAAAGAACACTTCTTAAGTATTTTTGGATATGCTTCTGTAATGGGAATACTTAAAAACTACGAAGTTATAAATCCTTTTGTTTCTAACACTACTGATTCCCTCAGAAGATTAAAACCTGGATTTGAAGCACCTATATGTATAGTAACTTCTCTAGGTCACTCTGCAGAGATTCCTTCAAGAAACAGAACTGTACTTATAGGAGTTATAAGAGATTCTGCAAATCCTTTAGCTACAAGATTTGAATTAAGAGCTCCAAATCCTCACACAAACACCTATTTAGCTGTAACTACATTATATTTAGCTATGATGGACGGAATAAAATATGCAGTTACAAATGAAAAAACAGAAGATGACTTATTAAAGGAACTTTCCAAGAAAGCTGAAGATGATGCAGATTATTTAGAAAAAGGAAGAGCATATAGAAGTGAGGAAAATGTATTTGAATCCTTTACTGATGAAGAAAGGGTAAGATTATTTGGTACAGCCCCTGCAACTGTATATGAAAATCTCAGCGCTCTCGATAAATACCCAGAGAAAAAAGCTGTCCTAACTGCAGAAGGTGTATTAGATGAGAAATTAATAAACAGCTTTAGATTAGGAGCTACAACTAGATGGCTAATAGAACTAAATCATAGAATATTAAATGATTACTCCAATGAAATAAGAGATTGTAAGATGTTACATTCCATAGATAAAGCTTTAGATCTAGATGTAGCTAATTGGCAAAAAATAAATGACTTAAGATATTACTTAATGAAAGATTCATATTCTAATAAAAGCTTATTTACTAGAATAAAACTTGCATCAGAAGCTGGAGATTACGAAGAAGTATCTAAACTTCAAGTAGAAGCTGAAAATAAAATTGCTGAACTCAAAGATTTATACTCAAGTTATAAGAAAAATTTATTAGATATCTAAATATCAATGAATCTTACTTAGTGGGAAAAGTGACTATGACCAAATCTTTGATTTGATGATAGTCACTTTCTCTTTAGAGTTTTATTTCTCTCACTAAGTTTAGATGAATTATCTAGGGGCGTAGCTACTGTTATCTCCCACTTTGATAGAAGTGAGAGATAACAGTAGGTAGCCATCAGATAAAGAAGGTAGTAAACTTAAAGTTTACTACCTTTTTAATCAAATTATATTAAAAATCCCTTAAAGGAAAATTTTTTATAAGTGTTTCCTTTCTATTGTTTATAGGTTTCCAAAGTGCTATTCTATCTATTCGAGCCATTTTATAAATTTCATCTTTTTTCCCATTATTACAAGCTGAAACATACTCCTTGGATGTCAATTCCTTAATGGAGTAATTCGTATTTGCAAGTACAGTATGTAAATCCCAATTATTTCCATTTTCTTTAACGTCAAACTTATAAAGCTTTAAAGTTTCATTTATCTGTCTTGCCAGCCTTATTACATATCCTTTATTCTCTACCTTTAAATTAACAGACTTATAAGATTGATTAAAACAAATAGCTTCATTCACTTTTACTTTAAACTTCTTATAAGGTTTTAATATATCAGAAACAATCTTAGTAAATTTCTCTATATCTGGATTTTCCACAGCTCCAAGAGTTATATGTAAAGGTGGTATATTTTTATACAGTCTATACTTTCTACATATATTCCTTTGTATATGCTCAATATAAGAATAAGAATCCTTATCAAACAAAGCTACTAAATAATATTTCATTATTTTCTCAATCCCCCAAATTAATTTTACAAAAATGTATAGTATGTAACTAACATTATATCACATAATTATCATTCTTATAGCATTAAAAATTACCAGTAATTATAGGTATATAAAATATGTCTAAGTGTAAAAATACTAATGTTATAAAATTTACAAAAAGAAAGAGGTGAATTCCTGCTTTAAAATATATTTATTTTTTAAAAGCAGGTATATTATGAATAATACTGAAAATAATAGTATTGGATGTATAGTAAACGAATGCAGATTTCATGCAAAGAATACAAATTATTGCACTCTCGACAAAATACAAGTTACAAAGCATGAATCTATGGCTAAAGACGTACAATGTACTGACTGTGGTAGTTTTATGAAACAAGAGTAATTATTCTTCACAGTATCTATCTGAAACAATAAAAACTTAAAACAATTCCGCCAGCCCAGCTTTGTCATTAAAGCTGGGCTCTAATTTTAAAAATAATTAATTTCACTTACACTATAATTTAAGAGTATCATTCATATTTTCAAATTTTATGTTAAAATAACACAAAATTATGATATAATAAATTTTGTGTAATATGAATTAAATTTGAGATTTTCTAAACTTTATATAAATATAAATTTGTGATAAGGATGGATACGTGAATGGATAAATTGGTAATTAATGGTGGAAGGCCTCTTTCCGGTTTTATAGAAATTAACGGTGCAAAAAATGCTGCTGTGGCAATATTACCGGCATCAATAATGGCCAGTAAAGGACTATGCTCAATTGATAATATACCTAATATAGAAGACGTCCACTGCATAGAAAGAATTCTTGAAAGTTTAGGCTGCGAAATAAAAACAGGTAAAAATTCAGTAGTAATTGATAGTACTACTATAAATAGTATAGATGCAAACACTGATGATGTACGAAAAATGAGAGCTTCTTATTATCTCATAGGCGCACTGCTGGGCAGATTTAAAAAAGCTAGGGTTGAACTGCCAGGAGGATGCCCTATAGGGGTTAGACCTATAGATCAGCATATAAAAGGATTTGAAGCTTTAGGCGCCCAAGTTAAAATTAAACACGGTTGTGTATTAGTAGAAGCTAAAAAATTGATTGGAACAAGTATATTTTTTGACGTAGTAAGCGTAGGAGCCACTATAAACGTAATGTTAGCTGCTTCCCTTGCAGAAGGTGTAACTACCTTAGAAAATGTAGCAAAAGAACCCCACGTAGTAGATGTAGCAAATTTCTTAAATAGCATGGGTGCAAATATAAAAGGTGCAGGCACTGATATAATAAGAATAGTAGGGGTTAAAGAACTAAAAGGTTGCTCCTATAGTGTTATACCAGATCAAATAGAAGCTGGTACATATATGATTGCAGCAGCAGCTTGCGGTGGAGAAGTAGTTGTACAAAATGTTATACCTAAACACCTGGAATCTATATCAGCAAAGCTTATAGAAATGGGAGCTGAGGTAATAGAAGATGGTGATTCTGTTACTGTAAAATCAAGTGGAAAATTAAAGGGTGTAAATATAAAAACCCAACCTTACCCTGGATTTCCTACAGATGTACAGCAACCTTTAAGTACTCTTTTAACCGTAGCAGAAGGAAGAAGCATTATAAATGAAAGTATATGGGAAAGTAGATTTAAGCATGTAGATGAGCTCAAAAAAATGGGTGCCAATATTAAAGTAGAAGGTAGAACCGCTATTATAGATGGCGTAAGTAAGCTCAGTGGAGCTATTGTAAAAGCAACAGACTTAAGAGCTGGTGCTGCAATGGTTATAGCTGGCCTTATTGCCGAGGGCACTACTGAAGTTTTAAGTATTAAGCACATTGATAGAGGATACCCCAACATAGAAGATAAATTTAGAGCTCTAGGTGCCGATATAAAGAGAGTATCTTATTCTGAGTAATACAAATATTGTTAATAGGGAGATTTATTATGATTTTTTGTCCTTTATACAGCGGCAGCAGTGGAAATTCCATATTTATAGCATCTGATAATGCTAAAATTCTGATAGATGCAGGACTTTCTGGTAAAAGTATAGAAAATGCTCTTTTAAAAATTGGACATAAGCCAAATGACATAGACGCCATACTAGTTACCCATGAACACAGTGACCATATTAAAGGTGTAGGTGTGTTATCTAGGAAATATGATATACCTATATATGCAAACACCCTTACCTGGAAAGCCATGTTAAAATCTATAGGCAAGATAAAAGAGCATAATATTAAAATAATTTATGACAATTATATAAACATAAAAGACATGGACATAGTAAGTTATAGTATATCCCATGATGCTGCAGATCCTTATGGATATGCAGTTAACTGCAAAAACAAGAAAGCATGTGTAGCAACAGACTTAGGTTTTATGTCAGATCACATCAAAGATATATTAAAAGATTCAGATTTAATTCTTTTAGAAAGTAACCACGATGTAGAAATGTTAAAGTTTGGACCTTATCCCTATGATTTAAAAAGGAGAATTCTAAGTAAAGTAGGTCACTTATCTAATGATGACTGTGGAATGGTCATCCCAGACATTTTAAATGGAAAATTCAAAAGAATTATTTTAGGACATTTAAGTAAAATAAATAATTATCCTGAATTGGCCTATGAAACTGTAACAAATAGTTTAAGAGAATGCGGTATTAAATTAAATACTGATGTAAGTATATCCATGGCAAGACGTGATCAGCCCAGCAATTATATAAGCTTTTAAAAGTATGGGAGGGTTTTATACCGTTAATTTTGTCTTGTGAAAACTGTCAGGAGTGATATTAGAATGGAAAGAGAAACTACATACTGCTGTGATCATCATGTTGACATAGCTTTTGATGACTTTTTGGTGGATAATGAAACTTTTCCCTATTTGGTGAATATAACAGGTCATAAGTGTACTTATTGCAACAAAGAGGCCTCTTACGCCTTAAAATCAAGACCTTAAAAAGGAATTGCAAAATATAATAATTTTTATTATAATACCTCAGTATAGGTTTTTTATTAAAGAGATTTTTAACTTAGACAAAATATTTAAAATAGAAGATAAATGTGGTTGTTTTAGGCAAAGGCTAGCATTGTATTAATACAAATTAGTCCTTAAATTAGAACACCTATATATTTATCTGTAGTTTGAAGGGAGGTACTGCTGTAAAAAATATATGCAGCAGGATAAAGTATGAGTTTGTATGAAGATTGGACAAATATGGTTGTGAATTTTGTAAAGTCAAAAGGTGAAGCTGCCTTTTGGAAAGAATATGGCTCAATTGAAAAAAATATTTATAAAAAAATTTTATCTGGACATGAGGGCACTATAGATGGAGCTATAAAGGATTTAGCAAAAAAATTTGAAACTTCAGAAGTATTTTTTATGGGATTTTTAGATGGAATAAATGACAGTCTTGAAAAACCTTTAGTTCTTGAAGACTTAAAGGTAGATTCAAAAATTGCTATAAAAATTAATTTTGAAAAATTGTATTTTAATATGTTAGATGCCAAAGCTGATTATCTGTATGATCTTCCTCAGTGGGAGTCTATATTTTCAAACCAAAAAAGAAGAGAAATACATAAACAATGGGTTTCTTCTAAAACCATAGTAAATAAAACTAAGGTTGGTAGAAATGATCCTTGTCCATGCGGCAGCGGTAAAAAGTATAAACAATGCTGTGGCAAAAAATAAGCATATGATTTTCATGTTTAATTTGGAGTAAGCTTTTTAAAGTTTGCTCCATTTTTATTATTATATTATATGTATTATTATTAAATAAACCTTAAGTTTTCATAAAGGAGGGATTTTATAAATATGAAAAATAAAAAAGCTATACTAATAGTTTCAATTTTAGCAATTGCTCTTTTTACGTTTATTTATTTTAATAGCCCACTCAAGTCTAATAAAAATTACCCCATAGTCACCGGATCATTTATCCAGTTAGATCTAACTCAAAATTGGTCCGATAGTGATTGGAAGAAGGAGATAACATATCTAAAACAAAACAAAATGAATTATTTGGTGCTCTCTGGTGTTTCCCAAACTAATGGCAACATTACTAAGATTTCATATAAAAATTCAAACACAAACTACCCAAAATTATATCCTAATGTTGATCCTGTGGATTTATGTTTAAAAAATGCCCAAAAATTAAACATGAAAGTTTTTATGGATACCAACTATAACGATGAGTGGTGGCAAATATCTCCTGAAAACTCCGTCTGGTTAAATTCTCAAATGGAAAGAAATAGTCTTATAGCTGATGATTTATATAGGAACTATCACCGTAAATATCCTAATGCTTTTTATGGATGGTACTTTCCCTATGAAGTAGACAATGCCAAATTTAATAAATTCAATAAGTATGACTATCTAATAAATGCTATAAATGTTCACCTTAAAACTCTTACTGAAAGAAAAGAGCGTCTTCCTATTTTATTATCTCCTTTCATGAATTCATCTGCAGGTACTGCCAAAGAATATGAAGCAGACTGGAAATATGTATTTTCAAAAACAAACTTTAGAAAAGGAGATGTATTTTGTCCTCAAGATTGCGTAGGAAGTGGCAGACTAAAACTAGAAGAAGTTAATTCATGGTATACTGCCCTTAGAAAAGCTGTAGATAGCAAACCTGGCATGTTATTTTGGGCCAACGCTGAAAACTTTGATTATGCCAATAACTCCAGTGTACCCTTAGACAGGTTTTTAAAACAACTCACTTTAGAACAGCCCTGCGTAGATAATATAATATGTTTTTCTTACAGCCATTATTATAGTCCAAATAATATAGACAGTGGCTTTAATGAGGCATATTCTTATTATGTAAAAAAAGGAAAGCTTCCTATAAAAAAATTAGATATTCCTCAAAATTTAACTGTATCAACTATAGAGAAAAATGAGTTTAAAATAACTTGGTCAAGCCCTAAAAACTCTAATAATATTTGCGGCTATGAAGTTTACAGAAACGGTACCCTAATTTCTCGTATTATGACCCAAAGGAAATATGGGGGTAATCCTCAATCTTTTACTAAATCCATTATAGATATACCTTTACTACGGGAAGATACAAAACATTGTACTTATGAGGTAAGATCTCTAGGTTTTTCAGGCAATGTATCAAAACCTTCAAAGCCTGCAGTAGTTGCAGTGGATTCTATAAAAAAGCTTCCGAACTTGCTTTCAAGGAATTGTACTTATACCTTGCTTCCTATGCCCCACGAAAATTACAATGATGCAATGCTTAAAAAACTTACTGACGGAAAGTTTGCTTCTGTAAATTCAGTAAAAGACAAAGCTTTGGTAGGTTGGTACACTAAACCCATAGATATAACTATAGACCTAGGAAGCTCAAAACAATTGGAACAATTCATGGTAAGTTATTTTAAAGACACAATTTCTTGGGCTGAACTTCCTGATAGAGCTTCCATTGCGGTATCTGAAGATGGTGTAAATTTTACACCTGTAGGACTTTTTAGGATTCCTTCTGTACCTTTTTCAGATAGATATGGTTCCAAATATCCACTATATTTAACTTTGTCCAGGCCTATAAATGCAAGATACGTAAAACTGACTTCTGTTACTAAACCTAATTATTATACTTTTATAGATGAATTTGAAGTACGAGGTAACTAAAAACACCACTGTACATATGTCTAATGTAAACTTTTCGTTTGCATACCTATTATATTATTGTATAATATAATAGAATGTGACTAAATAACGATTCCTAAGCATCAGATCGAGTTAAAACTCCCTCTGATACCAAGAACCTATTTATAAAGTTCATGCTAATCTTAAAAGCTGTGTATTCAGTTAATCCAATATTTTAAAGCAGTTATGAAAATTTAAAATACAATGTACCTATGGAGGAAAATTTATGGAAACCACATTGATAAGATCTCTTTATAGAGAAACTGAAAAATTTGTAAACAAAGATATTAAAATTTCAGGCTGGATTAGAACCCTAAGAGATTCTAAATCATTCGGCTTTATAGAATTAAATGATGGATCATTTTTCAAAAACATTCAAATAGTCTTTGATGAAAAATTGCCTAACTTTAAAGAACTAACAAAATTAGCTATCAGTTCATCATTGTCTATAGAGGGCACCTTGGTTCTTACACCTAACGCAAAACAGCCTTTTGAAATACAGGCCAAGGAAATAACATTAGAAGGTAATTCATCTTCAGACTACCCTCTTCAAAAGAAAAGACATACTTTAGAATATCTTAGAACCATCGCTCACTTGAGATCAAGAAGCAATACTTTTTCTGCAGTATTTAGAGTTCGTTCTATAGCCGCCTATGCAGTTCATAAGTTCTTCCAAGAAAGAGGATTTGTATATGCAAACACACCTTTAATAACTGGAAGTGACTGTGAAGGTGCTGGAGAAATGTTTAAAGTAACTTCTATGGATTTAAATAACATTCCTAAAAAGGAAGATGGCAGCGTAGACTATTCAAAAGATTTCTTTGGCAAAGAAACAAATTTAACTGTAAGTGGTCAATTGTCCGCAGAAACTATGGCTCTTGCTTTTAGAAATGTATATACCTTTGGTCCTACTTTTAGAGCAGAGGATTCAAATACAGCTAGACACGCTGCTGAATTTTGGATGATAGAACCTGAAATGGCCTTTGCTGAGTTAAAAGATTATATGGATGTGGCAGAGGAACTAGTAAAGTATGTAATAAATTACGTGCTTGAAAACGCACCAGAAGAAATGGCCTTTTTCAATTCTTTTATAGATAAAACTTTATTTAGTAGATTAGATAATGTAGCTAATTCAGAATTTGGTAGAATAACTTACACTGAGGCTGTAGATATATTAAAGAAAAGTGGGGCATCATTTGAATATCCAGTAGAGTGGGGTATTGACCTTCAAACAGAACATGAAAGATATCTAACTGAAAAGGTATTTAAAAAGCCTATATTTGTTACTGATTATCCAAAAGCCATAAAAGCATTTTATATGAGAGAAAATGAAGATGGTAAAACAGTTGCAGCTGCAGATCTTTTGGTACCAGGAGTAGGAGAAATAATTGGAGGAAGCCAAAGAGAAGAACGATATAAAGTTCTTGAAAAAAGAATAGAAGAGCTTGGGCTTAATAAAAAAGATTATTGGTGGTACTTAGAACTTAGAAAATATGGAGAAACTAAACATTCTGGTTTTGGCCTTGGGTTTGAAAGAATACTAATGTATATAACTGGTATGTCTAATATACGAGATGTAATTCCATTTCCTAGAACAACTGGTTCTGCTGAATTTTAACGCATTAATTGTTAGGCATTTTGAAAGAAATAACTAGTCAGTATGTTAGACTATTTTTTAACTTGTTATTTTCTTTCAAATGCCTTAAGGGGGGTAATATTGTATGGAAAAAAGAATAGGTGTAGTTGGTATAGTAGTAAACGATCTTGAAAACTCTCCAAAAGTAAATACTATACTTCACTCTTTTTCAAATATCATAGTAGGAAGATTAGGTATTCCATACAGAGAAAGAAACGTTTCAGTTATATCAGTAATAATAGACGGTACTTCAGATGAAATAAGTTCCATGACCGGCAAGTTAGGTAAACTAGATGGAATAACGGTAAAAACTGCTATAACTAAAAAGTAATTTTACTAAATAAGAATAAGAATAAGACTTCTAAAATTTGCATAAAATTAAGGAGGTCTTATTTTTGTGTTTAAAATAACCTTACATACTAGAATTGCTTTGTAAACCTTTTATTTTTGACATCAAAATTACTTTATACGAAAAATTATAAAAATTTATAAATTTTTATAATTTTTTTCATTGTAACCGGTTGCACATTGTTTCAATATTTATTAAATTTCGCTAAAATATAATATGTAGGAAAAGTCATTGTAAAAAAATTTTATAATAATTATATATAGAGAAAGGCGGCCTATGCATGAATATAGTAAAATTATTTGAATTACAAGAAAATTTAAATAGCAGAATTAGAAATAACATTTCTATAAAAAAAGATTCTTTAATTTCAAAGGAAACTCTTGCACTTCAAGTAAAGATGGCTGAACTGGCTAATGAAACCCAGTGTTTTAATTTTTGGAGTAATGATGTAACTGCAAACAATGATTTAATTTTAAAGGAGTATATAAATTCTTTAAATTTTATATTAACTCTAGGACTTGAAAAAGAATTTACTGATATTAAAATAAACATAAAAACCAACGATGGAGATATTACATCTCAATTTTTAAATTTATATATTGATATAAACGACTTTATCGTCTGTTCATCTAAGGATCATTACATAACTTTATTCGAAGATTTTTTGAGTTTAGGATACAGCCTAGGTTTTTCTACTAAAACTATAGAAAATGCTTACTACTCTAAACATTCTGTTCTTATGTAAATAATTTTAATTTCTAATATTCTCAAGTGCATAGCCTTGAGAATATTTTTTTACAAATAAAGTTTTAATAATATAGATCTCCTATGGTTAAACTACTGTGGGAGGCGATATAAATTGTTTGGTATACTTTATTCAATAGTAGCAGGAGTAAGCATGAGCATTCAGGGTGTATTTAATACTAGATTGAGCGATAAATTAGGGCTGTGGATCACAACTACAATAGTTCAAGGTACTGGATTTGTAATAGCTCTTATGTTAGCTTTTTTTAGCAAAAAAAACACCTTGCAAAACATAGGCTGCTGTAAAAAGTTATACCTTTTAGGTGGGATTTTAGGTATAATCATAACAGTAACTGTAATACAGGGCATTAAATTTCTAGGACCAACTCATTCTATTGCAATAATTTTAGTTGCTCAACTTGCTACTGCAGCCTTAATTGATTTTTGGGGACTGTTTGATTCCCAGAAAATAAGTTTTACAACAAATAAAATAATAGGATTAATTATGATGGTTCTAGGCATAATAATACTTAAATGGAGAAGCTAGTAATTTTTAATATATTAGACTAATTAATTAAATAAATATATAATTAATACAGGATATGTTAAAAAACTAAAGTTACCATTTTGAGGGGGAATCTTTAATGGATTTTAAACAGATAGAAGCTTTTATAAATGTAGCCAAATTTAAAAGCTTTTCAAAGGCTGCAAATTTCAGTTTTTTATCCCAGCCTGCCATTAGTTCTCACATTTCTATTTTAGAAAAAGAATTAAAAGTATACTTATTTGACAGGACTCCTAAAGAGGTACATCTTACTCCTGCAGGAGAATCTTTTCTAAACTTTGCATTAGAACTTTTAGAAATCCGTGATAACGCCATATATACATTAACTAATTTCAATGAAACTATAACTGGTAATTTAAAATTAGCTTCTAGTACTACTCCTTGTAACACCTTAGTTCCTTCCTTAATAGAAAAATTTCATAATATACATCCTAGTGTAACCTTCGATGTATTAGAATTAAACTCTTCAAAAATAATTGATAACATAATAAAATTTAATTTTGAAATTGGATTAATAGGAGAACCTATAGACGATGAGAAAATTGAAAGTTATGAATTAACTAAAGATGAGCTAGTGATTATATCTCATCCTTCCTTTAACTTTCCTGATATTATAGACATGCCTTCCCTTTTTAAATACAATTTTATATTAAGAGAAAAAGGTTCTGCTACAAGAAAGACCTTTGAAGATGCCTTAACAAAAAATGGATATAGCATTTCTCACATAACTTCAAGTTTAGAAGTAAATAATATAAGTACTCTTATACAATTTGTAAGAAAAGGATTTGGTATAGCTGTAGTTTCAAAAGAAGTACTTAAAAATTATGTATCCCTAGGACTTGTAAAGGAAAGTACTATAAAAAATATTCCACTAACTAGATCAATATATCTTATTATAAGTTCTAAAAGATCCCTTACTCCAACAGCAAAATCATTTTTTAACTTTTGTAAAAAATGTTTTAAGATAGATTAGTATGATATAGGGTTCTTTTTCCATAAATTAACTTATACATAAAACTTTGTTATTTTCAAAAGCTTTGCTTCGTAATTTTTTTAAACTGCTAAAATTGAGTTTTTAATTATCATTTATATCTATAGCACATATACTGTAATAAGCATTATAATATATTGTAATAAATTTTAAGGAGAATAATATGTTTTCCATAAAAAGCAAGTTGGAACTTAACCTAAAATTATCAATGGACAAGGGATTATATAAAACTTACAGAGTTATAATAAAATGCAATTCCCTTATGGAAACTATAGAAAAAAAAGTAAAGCTGTACAACGGTAAAATAATACGTTCAATTCCAATTATAAATTGCATATGTGCCACCTTAACCTCCCGTTCTATAAACAGGATAATAGAATTTCCTCAAGTACGTTATGTGCTAAATGACTGCTGTGCTCTACTGTGCGCTAATAATAGCGTGCTTGCTTCAAATGGTGTAGTCTTTGAAGGTAACTATAAGCTCACAGGCAAAAATGTGTGTATAGGGTTAATAGACTCAGGTTCTTACCCTCATCCAGATCTTTTGAATCCTAAAAATAAGATAACAAAATTTGTGGATTTAATAAACTCATATAAATATCCCTATGATGACAATGGACATGGTACTTTTATGAGTGGAATTATGTGCGGCAGCGGTATTGAGTCCAAAGGACTATATAAAGGTATTGCAGAAAACAGCAGTATTTACTCTATAAAAGCCTTTAATGCCCTAGGTAAAGGCTATGTATCGGATATATTATTTTCACTTCAATTATTATTGAATGAAAGCTCAGATGAAAAAATAAAAATAATTTGCCTTCCCTTTGAACTAGATATTGATAATCATTTCATACTATCCTTATTTGAAAAAATGTTTCAAATAGCTGTTAAATTAAACATAACAATTATAGTGCCGTCTGGTCACCAAGGTAACCTTCAAGGCAGCATAAAAGGCATTGCCACTTTAAACAATTGTATAACTGCTGCAGGTATTGATACAACTTTTAAAGATCCTAAATCCTATAAATACTCTTCTTGCGGTCCTATTAATAAAGTTCAAAAACCTGATCTGAGTGCTGCCTGCGTAAATATATGCTCTATAAACTCAAATACACAATATATACCCCAGCGAAATGGAGCAAAACTATATCCAAAACCGCTTGAAAATCCATATGTATATTATACTGGTACCTCCTGTGCCGCAGCCTATATAAGTGGTGTATGTGCCTTACTGTATGAAAATAATCCTGAGCTCACTTTCAATGATCTAAGTTCTCTTTTAAAAATATCCTGCAACCTACTCAACGTACCAAAGTGGTGTCAAGGTTCTGGTATGCTAGATTTAAATAAATTATTGCCTTAAATATAAAATAACTACAAATGAATAGTTTGATCTATTCTTTGTAGTTTATCATTTAACAAAATATAATTTAATTCTAATAACCCTTATTTATATCTACTATGTTTACTAATTTGTCTCCTGATGCATACCTTTTTAGATTATCATAAATCATATTAAATCTCCTAATGTCCACTTGATCCGATACCCAAGAATTATGAGGCGTTATAGTTACATTTTCAAATTTCCAAAAAGGACTACTCTCATCTAAAGGCTCATTTTCTACCACATCTAAAGCAGCTCCTGCTATTTTCCCATTTTTTATATTCTCTAGCAAAGATTTTTCATCTAATATAGATCCTCTAGCAATGTTCACTATGTAAACTCCATTTTTCATACTTTTAAATAAGTTTTCATTTACTAAATGATTAGTTTTCTTAGTATAGGGAATAGACACTACTACTATATCAGATAACTTTAACATATTTTCTACATTTTCCAAAGAAAAACACTTATCAAAATATTCCACGTCACTACCCTTTGTATTTAAGCCTAAAATTTTTACACCAAATGGTTTCAATCTACTTGCCGCTTCTTTAGCTATACTACCTGTGCCTATAAATCCTACCGTTTTGCCCCACAACTCCAATATTCCCATATCCATTTTCCAGATCTTATTTTTTTGTTTTTCATAGAATTTCTGGCTGTGTTTCAGCATTTCTAATATCTTTAATACTATCCATTCCCCCATAGGTATGCTATATCCACCCTTATTATTAGTCAAGATTATATTTTTCTTCCTAATATCATCCTTGGGAGCCTGATCTATTCCAACACTAAAAAGCTGTATCCATTTTAGCTTGTTCATTTTACCTATATCTAGAGTTTTAAAAGGATCATAGCATAATAAAACCTCTGCTTCCTTAAATTCATCCTTATAATACAAATTGTCATCTTCAACTACTTCTATGTCATATCCCAATCTTTGTATGCCACTGATACTTTTCTTACCAAAATCACGAGTACACAGTAATTTAATTCCCATAAGACTCACCCCTATAAAATCAAATACCTAACATCCAGCTATTCCATAAACTTACCCATTTTTCTAAATTTATTGTACCTTTGTTCAAGTAATTCCTCTTTAGACCTTTTCCTAAGTATGCCTATTTTTTCTATAAGTTCTTCTTTTATGGTGCAGGACATTTTATCTACATCCTTTTGTGCCCCTCCTGCAGGTTCCTTTAATATTTTATCTATTATACCGTATTTTTTTAAATCTTGAGCTGTAATTTTCATAATCTCAGCTGCTTCCTTAGCTTTGGAAGCATCTTTCCATAGTATACCTGCAAAACCTTCTGGGGTTAAAATAGAATATATAGAATTCTCCAGCATCCAAACTGAATCCGCTACAGCAAAAGCAAGAGCACCTCCGCTTCCACCTTCTCCAACTATTATAGATATTATAGGTACTCTTAAATTAAACATCTCCATCAGATTTTTGGCTATTGCCTCTCCCTGTCCTCTTTCCTCTGCTTCCATGCCGCAAAAAGCTCCAGGTGTATCCACAAAACATATAATAGGCCTATCAAATTTATCTGCCTGCTTCATGAGTCTTAATCCTTTTCTATATCCGTCAGGCTCCGGCATACCAAAATTTCTCTTTATATTCTCCTGTGTATTCCTACCTTTTTGCTGGGCCACAATGGTTACAGGCTCACCATTTAACAATCCAATGCCTCCTACTACAGAAGGATCGTCATTAAAATATCTATCTCCATGAAGCTCCATAAAAGAGTCAAATATTCTATTTATATAATCAAGTGAAGTTGGCCTTTCTATCATTCTAGCTAAAGTAACCCTATCCCACGCACTTTTACTCTCAAATTTTTTATTAAAAATTTTTTGAACCTTTTCTAATTTTTCCATATAAGAGCTTCCTTTCATTTAGAAAATTTACCTATTCCTATTATGAATATACAATATCTTCTTCAAGGTACTCTTTAAATTTTCCCTTGAAACTATACTATCTACAAATCCATGTTTTAATAGAAATTCTGCACTTTGAAATCCATCGGGAAGTTTTTGCTTTATGGTCTGCTCTATTACTCTCTTTCCTGCAAATCCAACAAGTGCTCCAGGTTCTGCTAAAATTATATCACCAAGCATAGCAAAACTTGCTGTAACTCCACCAGTAGTAGGATCTGTAAGAACCGATATATATAAAAGTCCTGCATCATTCAACCTGTTTATAGCTCCACTTATCTTTGCCATTTGCATTAATGAAAAAATACCCTCCTGCATTCTAGCGCCTCCAGAAGCTGTAAAAATAATTAGAGGTATTTTTAACTCAATAGCTTTTTCTACAGCTCTAGTAATTTTCTCTCCTACCACGGAACCCATGCTTCCCATCATAAAATTACTATCCATAACACAAATTACTGCAGACTCTCCTCCTATAGTACCCTTTCCTGTAATTACAGCTTCTTTGAGGTTAGTCTTTTTCTGCATATTGCTGATTTTATCTTCATATCCTTTAAATCCTATAGGATTAGTAGACGTCATGTTTTCATCAAATTGGCAAAAGCTATCCTTATCTGTTATAAGATCTATTCTTTCTTTAGCATTCATCCTAAAATGATGCTTGCAATACTGGCATACCCTATTATTTTTTTCTAGATCCTGCTTATACAGTACCTTACCACATCCATCACATTTTACCCACATTCCATTTGGTATACTTGGCTTTGAATCTAAATCTTCATGGATATTATTTAAAGCCCTCTGACTAACTGTAATATATTTTGTTTTTTTAAAGAATTTATTTAACAAGCTTTATCACCTCTCTTATAAGATTGACCACCAAATCGTAAATAGTCAATTTATTTTATAGTAAAGCAATATAACTATTTTACTACAAATAAAGGAAGGAATTAATACTTGAAATTATTTTCTATAAACTTTGTATCATAAGTTCCTTCTATAAATTCCTTACTATCTATGAGTTCAAATTGGAAGTCTATATTGGTACTAACCCCTTCTATAATAAACTCTCCCAAGGCTCTCCTCATTCTGCATATAGCCTCATCCCTATCTTTTCCATATACAATGAGCTTTGCTATCATAGAATCATAATAGGGAGGAATATTATATCCCGAGTACACTGCACTATCTACTCTTACATTAAAACCTCCAGGTACATATAAGTCTTTTATCTTTCCTGGAGAAGGCATAAAACCTCTTTTTACATCTTCTGCATTTATTCTGCATTCTATAGAATGACCGGTTATCTTAACATCCTCTTGAGAAAAATCTAACTTTTCTCCTGCTGCAATTTTTATCTGTTCTTTTACAAGATCTATACCTGTTACCATTTCTGTTATAGCATGTTCTACTTGAATACGAGTATTCATCTCCATGAAATAGTAATTATTATTTTTGTCTAAAAGAAATTCTACAGTTCCAGCATTATTATAATGTACAGCCTTTGCTGCCCTTACAGCTGTTTCTCCCATGGATTTTCTAAGTTCTTCCGTAACTACCTTGCTAGGTGCTTCTTCCATTACTTTTTGATTTCTTCTCTGCATGGAACAGTCTCTTTCCCCCAGATAAACTACATTTTCAAAATTATCTCCAAGTATCTGAATTTCTACATGCTTTGGTCTTTCTATAAACTTTTCTAAGTATATAGTGTCATCTCCAAAGGCTGCACTAGCTTCAGCTTTAGCATTTTCATAATTTTTTATAATCTCAGATTCATCATATACGACTCTTATACCACGTCCACCACCGCCTGCAGAGGCTTTTATCATAACAGGATATCCTATTTTTCTTGCAGTTTCCAAAAGTTCTTCATTTGTTTTTATAGCACCATCTGACCCTGGAACGATAGGAACTCCTGCCTTTCCCATTATATCTCTAGCATTAGACTTATTGCCCATATTGTCAATACATTCCGGAGTAGGGCCTATAAAAGTAATATTACACTGTTTACATATACTTGCAAACTTACTGTTTTCAGATAAAAAACCAAATCCAGGATGAATAGCTTGCGCTCCTGATAAAACTGTGGCACTTATTATATTTTGTACGTTTAAATAACTTTCTTTAGGAGATGCCGGTCCTATACATATGGCTTCATCCGCCATCTGAGTATGAAGTGCATCCCTATCTGCTTCTGAATACACTGCTACAGTTTCTATTCCCATTTCCCTGCAAGCTCTAATTATCCTAACTGCTATTTCTCCTCTATTGGCAATCAAAATCTTATTAAACACTTTTAAAATTCAACTCCTGACAATTTAATTTTTGTCTCCTATCATAAACAACAATTCACCTTCAGCAGCTTTTTTGCCTTCCACATAGGCTACTGCCTTTCCAATTCCTGCAGGTCCTTTAATTTTTACAATCTCTGCTTCTAATCTAAGTGTGTCCCCAGGCACTACCTTTCTTCTGAATTTTGCCTTATTTATTCCTCCAAAGAAAGCTATTTTTCCTTTAAATTCTTCTTTGCTTAAAATAGCTACAGCTCCAGCCTGAGCTAATGCTTCTATTATAAGTACTCCAGGCATTACAGGTTCTTCTGGAAAATGTCCCTGAAAAAAATATTCATTAGCAGTAACATTCTTATATGCTATGACTTTCTTACCTGGTTCCATATATGTTACCTTATCCAACAAAAGAAATGGATATCTATGAGGAATAATTTGTTTTATTTCATTTATTCCAAAATTCACATTAAATTCATCTTGTTCCATAAGTATTCTCCTCCCACAGCTATTAAGATTCAGTTTTTATTTTAAATAGTGGCTGACCATACTCTACCATCTGTTCATTCTTAACTAAAATATCCACTACTTCTCCATCTACCTCGCTTTGAATCTCATTCATAAGTTTCATAGCTTCTATTATACACAGAGTATCTCCTTTTTTTACTTTAGATCCTACATTTACAAAAACAGGTTTTTCAGGTCCTGATGAATTGTAAAAAGTACCTACTATAGGTGACTTTACTTCTTTTATATTGTCATCTTTGTTTTCTTCAGCTTTTTTTACCTTATCTATATTATCTTCTTTTACTTCAGTTTTGTCACTTTGTTTTTCAAAAACAGGTTTTACATTTTCTCTATTTTCTTTTACTATGTTTACCTGTTTTATGTTTCCTTCTTCGCCCTGCTTTTTCATAATTATAGATACATTATCCCAATTAACTTCTAAATATCCAAGCTTTGAATTATCCATAGTTTTTATCATATTCTCAATTGCTTTAAAGTCCATATTTACTCACTCCACTTTTTTAATAAAATCACTGCATTATGTCCACCAAATCCAAAAGAATTAGACATAACATATTTAAGCTCAGCTTCTCTTGCCTTGTTTGGAACATAATCTAAGTCACATTCCTCATCCTGAACTTTATATCCTATCGTAGGCGGTATAATTCCTTCTTCTAAAGCCTTAACACTTATTATAGCCTCTATTGCTCCTGCAGCTCCAAGCAAATGTCCAGTCATTGATTTTGTAGAACTTATAGGTATATTCTTAGCATAATCTCCGAAAGCTTTTTTAATTGCCTCTGTTTCAACTTTATCATTTATCTTTGTACTTGTTCCATGAGCATTTATATAAGATACTTCTTCCTTTTCAATTCCAGCTTCCTCTATAGCAAGGCTCATAGCTCTTGCTGCACCATCACCACCTGGTGCTGGTGATGTCATATGATATGCATCACATGTAAAACCATATCCAACTAATTCTGCATATATTTTAGCTCCTCTTTTTTGAGCATGCTCTAAAGACTCCAATATCAATATGCCAGAACCTTCTCCCATTACAAATCCATCTCTTTCCTTATCAAAAGGAACAGATGCTCTTTTAGGATCTGTGCTCTTAGTTAAAGTAGTTGCTGCAGCAAATCCAGCCATAGACAATGGTGTAATACATGCTTCAGTTCCACCTGCTATCATTACATCTGCAAGATTATTCTTAATCATTCTAAAAGCTTCACCCACACAATTTGTACCTGTAGCACAGGCTGTAACTATATTGCTGCATGGTCCCTTAGCTCCAAATTTTATAGCTATATTTCCAGCAGCCATATTGCTTATAATCATTGGTATAAATAAAGGAGTTATTCTGTTAGGTCCTTTTTCCTCTAACACAGAATGTTGTTTTTCTATAGTTCCTATTCCACCTATACCTGAACCAATAACTACTCCAAACCTTTCTTTCTCTACACCTTCAATATCAAGTTTAGAATCTTCTACAGCTTCCATTGCTGAAACCATAGCGAACTGACAAAATCTATCAAACCTTTTTGATTCTTTTCTGTCTAAACGTTCATGTGGATCAAATCCTTTAACTTCTGCTGCAACTTTTGCTTTATAATTTTCTACATCAAAAGCCTTAATAAAGTCTATTCCACAAACTCCATCTTTTATGTTATTCCAAAATGTATCGGTATCATTTCCTACTGGTGTAATTGCTCCAAGTCCTGTAATTACTACTCTTTTTTCCATATCTTTCACCAACCCTTAAAAATTTTTACATTACCATTCCACCATCTACGTTTATTACCTGGCCTGTTACGTAATCTGCACTAGAAGATGCTAAAAAAGCTACTACATTTGCTACATTTTCAGCACTTCCAAATTTTTTTAGAGGTATATTATTTAATGTAGCATCTTTAACTTTATCTGAAAGAACTTCTGTCATATCGGTTTTTATAAAACCGGGTGCTACAGCATTCACATTTATTCCTCTTGATGCTAATTCTCTAGCTGTAGACTTCGTAATGCCTATTATTCCTGCTTTTGCTGCAGAATAGTTTACTTGGCCAGCATTTCCTGTGACTCCTACTACTGAAGATATACTTATTATTTTACCACTTCTTTGTTTAACCATTATAGGACTCACATGTCTTATACAATTAAAGGCTCCTTTTAAGTTTACCTCTATTACCTTATCAAAGTCTTCTTCTTTCATTCTAAGTATCAGTCCATCTCTAGTTATTCCTGCATTATTTACGAGTACATCTATTCTACCAAAGGTATCTACCGCTTGCTTCATAATATTTTTTGCATCTTCAAATACACTTACATCACCCTGCACTGCAATAGCTTCAGAACCTCTTTTCTTAATTTCACCTATTACTTCTTCTACTGAATTTAAGCTGCTTCTATAATTAACTACTATATTAAATCCGTCTTCTGCCAATTTAAGTGCAATGGCTCTTCCAATGCCTTTAGCTCCACCTGTGACTACCGCTACCTTTTTACTAACAATATCCATTTTAGTTCTCCTATCTATTTTTTAATTCTTCCACAGTAGAATTTAATGATTTAATATCCTGAACATTTAACATAAGGGCTTTTCTGTCTATTTTTTTTACAAATCCACTCAAAACCTTTCCAGGCCCTATTTCTACAAAAGTATCTACCCCTGCTTCAAGCATAGTGTTTATACTTTTTTCAAAAAGTACAGTGCTCATAACCTGCCTTTTCAAATAAGGTTTTACCTTATCCAGTTTTTCAATTACCTCTCCTGTAACATTTGTTACAACTGGAATTGAAAACTCCTTAAGAGATAATTTATTTAATTCTCCTTCTAATTTTTCTGCTGCTGGCTTCAACATAGAAGTATGAAAAGGTCCACTAACTGAAAGCTCTATAGCTCTGCGAGCTCCTCGCTCTTTTGCTAGCTTGCAAGCAGCTTTTACCGCTTCTATTTCTCCTCCAATTACTACCTGACCTGGACAGTTCATATTTGAAGTTTCCACTATACCAAAAGAAGAACTATCTGCACATATTTTTTCCACTTTTACATAATCTAATCCTAGTATTGCAGCCATTGTACCAATACCTTCAGGCACTGCCTCCTGCATATACTTTCCTCTCTTTTTAACTAGGGAAACTGCTTCTTTAAATCCCATAACACCACTGCATACAAGAGCTGAATATTCACCAAGACTTAAACCTGCTGCTATATCAGGCTTAATTCCAAAGCCCTCCAATGCTCTTAAAGCTGCTATACTTGTAGTTAAAATTGCAGGTTGGGTATTTTCAGTTTTGTTTAAATTTTCTTCCGGGCCTTCAAAACACATATTACTTATTGAAAAATCCAATACCTCATCCGCATCTTTAAACACATTTTTACATACATCTATATTTTCAAAAAGGTCTTTTCCCATACCTACGTACTGGGCTCCCTGTCCCGAAAATAAGAAAGCTATTTTACCCATATATACCTCCAAATATTATTTTTAAAACATATTTTGAACTCTTTTTAAGTTCTCTTGAGTTTCTTTAAATATTTCCTGAATAATCTCATCACAGCTTTGTTCTTTACATACAAGTCCTGCTATCTGACCTGCCATGACAGAACCGTTATCTATATCGCCTTCACGAACTGCTTTTGCTAGTGCCCCTCTTCCTAATTTCTCATATTCTTCCATAGGTGCTCCATTTTTCTCTAGCAACTGAAATTTTCTCACTAATTTATTTCTAAGAACACGAACGGGATGGCCCGTGGCCCTACCTGTAACCTGGGTGTCTATATCTTTTGCCTTTAACACTTTTTCTTTGTAATTTTCATGGACTGTGCATTCATTTGCAACTAAAAATCTAGTTCCAAGCTGTATTCCCTGAGCTCCCAACATAAAAGCAGCTGCTGCACCTCTTCCGTCTCCAATACCACCTGCTGCAATTACAGGGATACTTACAGCATCTACTACTTGAGGTACTAATGCCATAGTAGTAAGCTCTCCTACATGTCCTCCAGATTCACAGCCTTCTGCAATAACTGCATCCACTCCTGCTCTTTCCATTCTTTTAGCTAATGCTACAGATGCTACAACAGGTATAACCTTTATATCATTTTCCTTCCACATATCTATGTATTTTCCTGGGTTTCCTGCTCCAGTAGTTACAACTTTAACCTTTTCTTCACATGCCATTTTAGCTACTGCTTCAGCTGTTTCTGATAAAAGCATTATATTTACGCCAAAAGGTTTATCTGTAAGTTTTTTCGCCTTTCGTATTTCATCTCTTACCCATTCAAGTGGTGCGTTTCCAGTAATTATTCCAAGTCCTCCTGCATTTGATACTGCAGCTGCTAGTGAGCTGTCTGCAATCCAAGCCATCGCTCCTTGAATAATTGGATACTTTATTCCTACCATATTTGAAAATACAGAATTAATCATAAATTAACCTCCCTTTATCCTCTTTAATTTTTTCTAATATCATTTTTAACCTCCAGAGTTTTATATAAATCATGAATTTACCTTTAATATAAATCCTCCATAGGTTAATCCTCCTCCAAAACCTACAATAAGTATTTTGTCTCCTTTTTTAACTAAGTTTTTTTTGCGAACTTCATCTAGAGCTATGCCTATACTTGCAGCAGAAGTATTGCCATAAGCATCTAAATTGATGTAAAACCTATCCATACCTATTCCAAGTTTTTTTGCAGCACATTCTATTATCCTATAATTTGCCTGGTGAGGAATTATATATTTAATTTCTTCTAAAGTACAATCAGCCTGTTGAAGCAGGGCTTTAACCGATTTTTCTAAAACTTTTACTCCAAATTTAAATATTTCTCTTCCTTCCATTCCAACTACACTCTTAATAGGGTTTATAACACCATTAACATAAGGATTATTTACTGCTACTGCAGGGCATGTTAATGAATCTCCCTTACTTCCATCTGATCCAGTATAAGTTGAAAGTATCTGATCTTCTTCTCCACTTTGCAAAAATGCAGCTGACGCACCATCACCAAACAATATACAAGTACTCCTATCTTTCCAGTCAAGTATTTTAGAAAATGTGTCTGCTCCTATGACAAGAACATTTTTAACCCTTCCAGCCCTTATAAATTGAACTGCAATATCCATTGCATATGCAAAACCTGAACAAGCTGCCGATACATCAAAGCATGTAGCATTTACTGCCTTTATATTTTTCTGAACTATACAGGCAGTAGAAGGCATAAAGCTGTCTGGAGTAACAGTTGCAAGTACTATAAGTTCAATATCTTCTACACTTATTTTAGCATCTTTAATTGCCTCTATAGCTGCTTTTGTTGCCATATCTGAGGTATCTTCTCCTTGAGATATCCTCCTCTCCTTTATCCCTGTTCTGCTTGTTATCCATTCATCACTGGTATCTACTATGAGAGACAGATCATTATTATCCACAATCTTGGGAGGAACATAGCTTCCTGTACCTATAATTTCTACTTTATTCATTATTCTTCTCCTTTGATCTAATTTTTAGATTATACTTTGATCTGAAGAAATTATTGAGTTTCTCCAGTGATTTAATTAAAACCTCTTCTTCTCCTTCCGTTAACTCTCCTACGATTTCTTCAACCATATTAGAATGAAACTTATGGTGAACTCTAAAGGCAAGTTTTCCTTCTTGGGTCAACTGTATGTATACAATTCTTCTATCTTCTTTACTCCTTGTTCGTGTAACATATTGCTTTCTTTCTAAACGATTTATGGCCGTAGTTAAGGTCCCCATAGTTATATCTAGTTGACAAGCAACATCTTTCATTCTCTTCGGTTTATCCATACCTATAGCTTCTATAGTGTGTACCTCCGTAACAGATAAATCTTTAAATGTTGCATATTGAAGGGATTTTTGTTCTATTACTAAAATATCGTTAAAAAGATCTACTAACAATTCATTTATAACATTTATACCTTTGTTCACTAGATCACCACTTTGACAATTAATTTATGCCACTTATATCAAATACTTTCTGCTTCTAAAACTAACTCTTTCATAAGTTCCTTAACCTTTACAATTTTGTTTACCCTATAAGCATTACTTCCAACAAAAATAAGCCCTTCATCTATATTTCCTTTAACAGCATTGATCAGTGCTCTAGATATACAATAAGGAGTTTCCTTAGGATTACACTTTTTCAAACAATTGTAACACCTTTTAGGCGCAATTCTCCCTTCTTCAGCTTGCCTTATAAGCTTATTTCTTAAAGCTCTTCCAGGAAGCCCTACAGGACTTTTTATTATTTTTATATCCTCTTTTTCTGAATCTATGTATGCCTTTTTAAAGTTTATGCTAGCATCACATTCTTCAGTTGCCACAAAACGTGTTCCCATCTGTACTGCATCTACACCCAACTTGAAGAATTTTGCAATATCCGCTCCTGTATATATTCCACCACCTGCTGCTACAGGAATATTTTTATTATATTTTTCTCTAAAATATTTAACTACTTTGATTACTTCACATACTATATCTTCTAAACATTCTTTTCCCTCTTGCAATTGTTCTAAATGAAATCCCAAATGTCCCCCAGCTTTAGGTCCTTCTACTACAACTAAATCCGGAAGTCTAGAATATTTTTTCAACCAGTGTCTAATTATAAGAGAAGCTGCCTTTCCTGAAGAAACTATAGGTGCTATCTTTATGCTGCTTCCCTCAACAAGCTTAGGTAGATTAAGTGGAAGTCCTGCTCCGGATATTATAATATCAGCTTTTTCCTCGATACAAGTCTTTACCATATCATTATAATCATTTATAGCCACCATAATATTTGCTCCAATTATACCTTTAGGGCTTAATTCTTTAGCTTTTTGTATTTCCTTTCTCAATGCTCTAAGGTTAGCCTCCGTTGGGTTAGCTTCAAAATCAGGTTCTCTATATCCTATCTGCACTGTAGAAATTATACCTATGCCACCTTCATTTGCTACTGCCTGTGCTAAATTATGTAGGGAAATTCCTACGCCCATTCCACCTTGTATAATAGGTATTTTAGCTTTTAGATCTCCTATGATTAATGGAGGTAATTTCATGTGACCCCCTCCTTCAAATAATTTTTGATACTCGAATATTTTGATATTCAAAGTATATATTAAAAACTTTTAACTGTCCAGCATCTTAAAATTTTAAGATTAAAGACTACTATATTCTAAAATTTAATTTTATCCTATTTGCCTTAGTATAATCAAGTAATTTTAATATAATATTAAAATAAAATAGTTTAAAACTATGTCTTTAAACTCTATAATATAATAAATTGAAAAGTTAGTAAACTTAAATATAGAAAATAATTCCAAAAGTATTACATTGTTATACTTTTTATATTTTGTTATAATATTTATATGATAGCTTTTTAAAACAAAGCTTATAAAGGTAGGTAAAAAATATATGAGTACTTTTGTATTTAAGACTGCTGAAGCTAATTATACTCCTGTAAGCAACGTTTTTATAGATAAGTTTATGCCTAAAGCCCGAGGGGAATTTGTTAAAGTATACCTGCTTGGGCTAAAATATTGCAAATCAGGTGAGTTAGGAGTTAGCTCTCAAATTGTTGCAAGTGCTTTGCATCTTTTAGAAACGGATGTTTTAAATGCTTGGAACTACTGGAATGACGAAAATGTTATTAAAATGGTACCTGTTGACAATATGGGGAATTATAACATAGAATTTTTAGATTTATCAGATAGAGACAATGAAAAAGAAGATGATATAAATTTACTTGAAGAATTAAATAAAACTTCTATTAAAGATATGCTTGAAGACATAGAAAAATCCTTGGGTAGGACCTTGTCTTCAAAAGAAATGACTATGTACATAAGCTGGTTAAATGATTTTAATTTTTCTCCAGAGATTATACTTCTTTTAGTTCAATACTGTGCTTTAAAAGGTAAAACCAACAGCAGATATATAGAAAAAACTGCAATATCTTGGTTTGACGCTAAAATAAAAGATATAAATGATGCACAGTCTTTTATAAAAAAACATGAAGATAAATGGATTAAAATAAGAAAAATTTTAGGCTATCTTGGTATAAAAGATGGGGAAATAATGAAGCCTCAAGAGGATTTACTTTCTAAATGGATTCAAGCTTATAATTTCTCAGTGGAAATTATATATAAAGCTTGTGATATATGTTTTCAAAGAATAAATAAGGCTGACTTTAAATATATTGATGGAATATTAACAAGCTGGAATAAAGATAAAATTAAGACATTAGAAGATATAGAAAAAAAAGATTTAAAGAAAGTAAATAAAAGCAACTTTAAAAATGTAAAGAGAATTACAGAAAATAAAAGTTCAAAAGGAACCTTCAACAATTTTAAACAGAGAAACTATGACTTTAAAGACTTGGAGAAAAAACTACTAGGATGGGATAAGAATGATTAAAAGCTATCACTCTAATATAATGAAAATATATGAAAAAATAAGAGACGATGATAAAAAAGCTTTAGGCTTGCGGAAGGAAGAAATTAAAAAAAACCTACCTGAAGTATTAAACATACAAAATCAAATAGGTAAACTTTCCTTAAAATTATCAATAAATATATTAAACAATGTTTCAGATAAGGATATTTACTTAAAGGAACTTCACCAAAAAATTTCAGATTTAAGGATAAAAAAAGCTCATATTTTAACATCTAATAATTATCCTGTGAATTATTTAGATATGTCCTATAAATGTGATAAATGCAAAGACACTGGATTCATTGGGAACAAAAAATGCAGCTGCTACAAACAAAAACTTATTAAACTTTACTACAGCAATTCTGACTTCAAAAATATGCTAGTTAAGAATAACTTCGATAACTTTAACTTTCAGCTATATTCCTCCACCAAAAGTGAGGGAAACCCTACAAGCCCTAGAAAAAATATAGAAATAATAGCATCTACATCATGGAAATACATAGAAAATTTTTCTAACTGCAGCGAAAACTTATTATTTTATGGATCTGCCGGAACTGGAAAGACCTTCTTATCAAATTGTATAGCAAAAGAATTGATAGACAGAGGTTTTTTAGTAATTTATAGAACCTCTGAATCCTTGATTAAAGACCTAAAGGATATACGGTTCAACAATAGCATAGAATTGGAAGATATTTTAATGAATTGTGATCTACTTATAATAGATGATTTAGGATCTGAACAAATAACCGATTTTTCTAAAACTGAACTATTTAACCTTTTAAATAAAAAACTATTGAAACAAAGCAAAATGCTTGTATCAACAAATTATGACTTAGAAGAAATTTTAAAATGCTATTCAGAGAGAATTTCATCTAGATTGCTTGGAGAATTTACCTTATACAAATTTTTCGGAGAGGACATAAGAATAAAACAAAATATACAAAATAAAAATTTCAAATAAAATATCTAAATAAAAAAATAAGAATGTATTTAAAAATACATTCTTATTTTTGGTGCTGGCAGTAGGAATCGAACCCACGACCTACTGATTACAAGTCAGTTGCTCTACCTGCTGAGCCATGCCAGCACATATGGCGACTCAGGAGGGGATCGAACCCTTGACCTCCGGCGTGACAGGCCGGCACTCTAACCAGCTGAGCTACTGAGCCATATGTGGTGGGCACAACAGGGCTCGAACCTGTGACCCTCTGCTTGTAAGGCAGATGCTCTCCCAGCTGAGCTATGCGCCCACATATACTTATTCTTGGTGACCCCTAGCAGACTTGAACTGCTGTTACCACCGTGAAAGGGTGGTGTCTTAACCACTTGACCAAGGGGCCTTATTTAATTGTCAATGCAAATCTTTAACTATTACTACACAGCATAAACTAAGAGCTTTAACTTAAACAAGTAACCCTCACCTTAAGTGTAGACTTCTCTTTAAGTTAAACTTAAAAATCAACTCTATGCATAACCATAGATAATGGCGACTCAGGAGGGGATCGAACCCTTGACCTCCGGCGTGACAGGCCGGCACTCTAACCAGCTGAGCTACTGAGCCATATGTGGTGGGCACAACAGGGCTCGAACCTGTGACCCTCTGCTTGTAAGGCAGATGCTCTCCCAGCTGAGCTATGCGCCCACATATACTTATTCTTGGTGACCCCTAGCAGACTTGAACTGCTGTTACCACCGTGAAAGGGTGGTGTCTTAACCACTTGACCAAGGGGCCTTATACTGTTTTATTAAGTCGTACCTGACGACCTGACATACACTATAATACAAAATTTTTTATAAAGTGTCAATACTTTTTTGTGATATTTTATTGGACATCTTTAGGCTTTTCTTTGTAATCCCTTATGTATCAACGTATTAAGTAAATTTCATAATTTAAAATTTCTCATATAATTTTGAATCTAAAAGCAAAAAACGGCCTTCTTATAATAAAATTTGTACTTTAATAACCTTTTGATTCCATGTATCCTATATATTCCATTACAATTAATGCTGTATCCTCTATTGCCCTTTTTGTCACATCTATTACCTTACACCTTAATCTTCTTATAAGCTTATCTGAAAATTCTAATTCCTGAAGAACCCTTTCTTCATTTGCATACTTAAACCTATTAGATATAGTATTGTATCTATCTATTCTATGTTTTCTTACTTCGATTAAGTGGACTGGATCTATAGTAAGGGCTACAATCTTTTTTCTATCAATCTCAAACAACTCCTCTGGCACAGGTACTTCCGGCATAAGCGGTATGTTCAAAGCTTTTATTCCCTTATTTGCAAGGTACATACAAAGTGGCGTTTTAGAAGTTCTAGAAAGGCCTAAAAGAACAACATCCGCATATTTTATTCCTGAATTATCCTTGCTATCATCATACTTTATGGCAAACTCTACTGCCTCTACCTTTTTATAATACTCAGAATCTATTTCCCATACAGCACCTGGCCTATATTCAGGTATTTTATTTAGTATCCTTGATACCATACTTATACAAGGTCCTAAAATATTATTTATAGGAATACCACATTCTACACACCTTTGAACCAGAAATTCTCTTACTTCTACAAGGACTATTGTAGATATAACCATGATATTTTCTTTGCTTTCTAACCCATTTATAAATTCATTTACATCCTCATAACTCTTTATATAAGGTACCCTATGTACTTCTATCTCTGAATAAAATTGGCTAGCAGCACCTTTAGCAACAAGTTCTGCAGTCTCACCTATAGAGTCAGAAACTGCATATATTTTAAGCATAAAAAACCTCCTAAGCTTTATGTTTTTTCGTAAGTTCTACAAGTGCGCATCCTTTTACTGCAGAAATTCCATTATTACTGCAGAAATTTAATATTTCCTCACTTTCTGCACCTGGCTGTATTAATATTTTGTCTATACCAATCTCAAAAGCCTTTTTAACTATATCAATACCAGTTTTAGGATTTATGCATAAATCAAGTACATCTACTTTAAAAGGTATTTCACTTAAAGATTTGTATACCTTTCCGCTAGCATCTCTAGGATTCACTCCCTCTGCATTATACATTGCACCCTTAAGAGAACTTAATATTTTAAAAGCATATTTTTCTTCATTAGACACATCACCAACTACTACCCAGTTCTTATAGTATAGAAAATTAGCAGCTTCCATTTGGACAACACTCCTTTTTACAAAATATATAAGGTTATAGAAACGAATTTTTACTTCGTTCATGTTTATAATGTTGTTTTTATTATATTACAAACTGCCGTTAAATATATATTTTTTTGCAAACTGTATTAAAAAAAGTACAAGTAAGTTAAAATATAACTATCAAGTGATTCTTAGGCTCAGATGGAGCTTGCTTATAAGGATGACTTTCTCCAGCTGAACCTTAGGAGAACTTATCCAGGCGCGTAACAGTGCTTATCCCCCACTTTGATAAAAGATGGGGGTGTTAGCAATGGTAGCGATCGGATAAATGAATTTTTTTAAATAGGAGATGTATCTACATGTTTCATGAAATCATAGTAATTGGTGCAGGTGCTTCTGGTATCATGGCTGCAATTACAGTAAAAGACAGAGGAAAAGACGTAGCAATTTTAGAATCTAAAAGTAGAATCGGTAATAAAATATTATCAACTGGAAATGGTAGATGTAATATAACTAATAAAAATATAGATTTTTGCAGATATCACAGTAAAAATACTCATTTTTTTGAAAGTGTCTTAAATAGTTTTTCCCTTGACGACACAATAAACTTTTTTAATTCACTAGGTCTTCCAATTACAACCTTGGAAAATGGAAGGATGTATCCCCTTTCCCTTCAATCATCTTCCGTACTAGATATATTAAAAATGGCTATTGAAGATCGAAATATACCTGTTTATTTAAATTCAAAAGTCAGTAATATAGCCTTTAATAAAAAATCCTTTAAAATATACTGTAATGATGAAATTTACGAATGTAATAAACTAATATTATGTACAGGTGGCAAATCTGCCCCTAATACAGGATCTGACGGTTCGGGATTTACTCTATGTAAAAACCTTGGCCACAGTATAATACCTCCCCTTCCTGGCCTTGTACAATTGAAATTAAGCTATAATCATTTAAAAGCCTTATCGGGAGTAAAATTCAATGGGTATGTATATATAATTGTGGATAATATAATACAAAAAAGAGAATATGGAGAAATATTATTTACAGACTATGGAATATCAGGGCCACCTATACTTGATATAAGTCGTATAGCCTCCTGTAATTTATTTAGTAAAAAGTCCGTTAAGATCAAAATTGACATGCTTCCAGATTTTGAAGAAAAGGATTTAATAGAATTCTTAGAAAATCGTTGGGGAATTTTTGGTTACAGAAGTATATTCGACTCCTTCATAGGAGTGATAAATAAAAAAATCATACCTATACTTTTAAAGGAATCATCCGTTGAAGATATTCACAAACCATGTAGTGAATTAAACTGGCAGGAAAAAAAGAATATATGTCACTTGCTCAAATCCTGGCAATTTACAGTATATGATACTAATTCCTTTAAAAATTCTCAAGTTACCTGCGGAGGAGTCGACACCTCTCAAGTAAATAGCATTACTTTAGAATCAAAAAAAATAAAAAATTTATATCTTGCAGGAGAGATTTTGGATGTGGATGGTGACTGTGGTGGTTTTAATTTACAATGGGCCTGGAGTTCAGGATTTACTGCAGGGAAAAGTGCTGCTGAAACATAATTCATCAGCCTTTCTCTCTGCTTTTTATTCTTCATTTTTATCCCAAACCGCTTCTATTACTGATAATTCCTTTTCCTCTTGATCTACTATCTTATGCAGAGATATATAACTATTTTGTTTCTTTTGCAGTTTAGTATATATTTTTATTTTTTCTCCATATAATGCCTCTTTTTCATAAGTTATATTTAGATTTTTTATAGTAAAATTAAGCACTATATCAAGAGGTATAGTTTCCACAATCCAGTCTACATACTTAACATTATTGACATGCCTGTTGGTATCTATATCACTGTACCTTACATTAAAACTTTTTTCTATGTCAAACTGTTCTGGTAACTTTATCTTTTTAATGATCAACGGTTTTATCTCATTTTCAGCTACACCATACATTTTATACATATCTTCAGTTATCCTGATTACTTTACGTTTTTCCTTATCTATAAGAAGCCATATTGAATTGGCTGATGCAATGACATTTCCCTTATCATCTAAAGCCTTAAAGGTCCTATATCCATAGAACTTTCTAAAGGAATATGCTTTAGTTTGAACTGCTATTTTTTCACCATAATTAGGATGCCTATCAATATGTATATCCCATTTATATAGTACCCAAGCTACCCCTTTTCGTTTTAAGTAATCAAGTCCTCCTCCTATGTCTTCTGATTGTTTTGTAGATACATCTTCAAAATAATTCATAAGACTTGTTACAAGCAACTTCTTTCTAAAATCTATTTCATAGTATTGGACCTCGTATTCTTTTTCAGTAACTAACTTTCCCAATTTTATTTACCCTCCTCACCTTATGCATTTTCATCACATCTATATTATAATATAATTTTCATTTTTTCTGTAGAATAAAATTGCTAAAGATAAAAAATTCACCCTTAAATAAACTTAATTTAATAAACTTATTTAAGGGTGATAACTTTAATTTTATCCGATGCCTACCTGCTCTAATACTCCTACTTCTCCAAGTAGGAGTAAAGAGCAGCTACGTCCCTGGATAACGATTTCTAAGTATCAGGTGGAGTCAAAACTCCATCTGATACCAAGAACTCTGTTTATATTTCACTTACATCTATTGTCTGATCTCTTCTTGGTCCAACAGATACTATAGATACTTTTGTTCCCGTAAATTCTTCTATTCTATTTAAATATTTTTTAGCATTCTGTGGTAACTCGTCATAAGTTTTGGCATTTTCTATTTCCCTGCCCCAACCTTCAAATTCTTCATATACAGGTTCACATTTAGCTAAATCTTCTAAACTTGCAGGTACGTAGTCTATAACTTTTCCATTAAATTTATATCCTACACATGCTTTTACCCTTTCAAGTCCTGCTAAAGTATCTATTTTTGTAATAGCAAAGCTTGTAAGTCCAGAAACTCTGCTGCTAGTCTTAAGTATTACTAGATCTAGCCATCCACATCTTCTAGCTCTTCCTGTAGTAACTCCATATTCATGACCATTTTCCCTAATCCATTCTCCTGTTTTGTCAAAAAGCTCTGTAGGGAAAGGTCCTTTTCCTACTCTTGTAGTATACGCCTTTGCAATACCTACTGCTCCTGTTATCATAGTAGGTCCTATTCCTGAACCAATACATACTCCACCAGCAATAGTGCTTGAAGATGTAACATAAGGATAAGTTCCATAATCTATATCTAGCAAAGTACCCTGTGCACCTTCAAATAATACCTTTTTTCCACCTTTTATACTATTATATACTTCTACAGATATATCTTTAACATAAGGGGCTAATTTCTTTGCATAATCAATATATTCATTGTATATAGTATCAAAGTCAAGAGCCTTTTCTCCATAAACCTTAGTTATTATGTCATTCTTTATTTTTAAATTTTCTTTTAGGTTTTCTTCAAATATGTTCTGGTGCATAAGGTCACAAACCCTTATGCCGCTTCTTTCCATTTTATCCGTATAGCACGGTCCAATTCCTTTTCCTGTAGTTCCTATATCTTTTTTACCTCTTGCTCTCTCTTTTATACCGTCTAATATCTTATGGTACGGCATAATAAGTTGGGCTCTATCACTTATTATTAAATTTTCAGGTGATATGTCTACTCCTAGGTCTTTTAAATAATCCATTTCTTCAAATAATGCTTTTGGATCAAGCACTACTCCATTTCCAATTACATTCACCTTATCTTTATACAATATTCCAGATGGTACAAGATGAAGTTTATATTGCTTATCTCCTACTTCAACTGTATGACCTGCATTATTTCCACCTTGAAATCTGACAACAACATCTGCCCCTTTTGCAAGATAATCTGTCATCTTTCCTTTTCCTTCATCACCCCATTGGGATCCTAAAACAATAAATGCTGACATGAGAATTTCCTCCCCTTTTTTTGTATAACCCAAATCTTTCAAAATAATATATAATAATTTACAATTACTTGCTAACTATGTCTCTTCCAACTACTACACCTGTTACTGATGCCTGCATAAGTCCTCTTGTAATACCTGCACCATCTCCTATGGCATATAAATTCTTTATAGGAGTTTCAAACTTATCATTTGTATCAAATTTACTAGAATAGAATTTTACCTCCACTCCATACAAAAGTGTATTTTTACTATAAAGTCCTGGTGCAACATTATTAAAAGCTTTTAGTGCCTCGACTATAGATGTAAGATATCTCTGAGGCAAAACATAACTTAAGTCTCCAGGCACTGCTGATTTTAAAGTTGGAATAGTAGTAGATTTTTTAAGTCTTGAATAATCAGTTCTTCTTCCATTTAATAAATCTCCCAGCCTTTGCACCATTATGCCATTTCCAGTAAGCATATTTCCAAGCTTTGCAATATACTTACCATAGGTTATAGGTTGGTTGAAGGGCTCCGTAAAGGATGTAGAAACGAGCATTGCAAAGTTTGTATTTTCTGTTCTCAATTCTTTTTCTTCATAACTATGCCCATTTACAACTGCTATGGTGCCATCATAGTGCTCTTCTGATACTACACCACCTGGATTCATGCAAAAAGTTCTAACCTTATTATCAAAAGTATCAGAATAATATACAAGTTTGGCTTCATATAAGTCTTTAGTCAAATGATCCATTATTGAATTTGGTACTTCAACTCGAACACCTATATCTACAGCATTATTTGTAGTTCTTAATTTTAACTTTTTGGATTCATTTGAAAACCATTCTGCACCACCCCTGCCTGGAGCAACTACTACATTATCTGCTAAAACCTTTTTCTTACCATCCTTGTTTTCCACACAAACTCCAATTACACTATCACCTTCTACCAATATCTCATCTACTGTAGTAAGTTCACTAAATTCAGTGTTTGTGTTATTCAAAAGATGGTAATACATTTTTTTCAGTACTTCATAGGCTAACTCTGTTCCCAGGTGCCTAACAGGACACTGTATAAGACGAATATTATATTTGCTTGCTTCATATTTTATCTTATCTATATTTTCATTGTTTAATCCATATACAACCTTGTTAGCTCCAAAATTTAAATATATATCATCACAATATTTTATTAACCTTTTACATTCATCTTCTGAAAAATACTCTAAAATTCTACCCCCGACTTCTGGGCTTAAAGAAAGCTTTCCATCAGAAAAAGCTCCTGCACCTGACCAGCCAGAAGTGATACCACATGGATTGCAATTTACACACTTTCCATTTATCCTAGCCGGACACTTTCTATCCTCTATATTTCTGCCTTTATCAATTATAAGTACACTTAGATTTTTGTTAAGCTTTGTAACTTCTAAAGCAGTAAATATTCCCGCAGGACCAGCTCCAACTATTATTACATCATATTTTTCTTTCAAATAGCATCCCTCCTACAATATGGTATCAAAATTGTATGTTACAGTCAACAGAAAAGTACGAATAATTTTTATTAAAATAATAATAAAATTCGTAAAACTCCATAGTTAAATTTTCTGTAACAAGTTTTTCCTTTCATCATACTATGATAATATAGTAAATCTTATGGAGGCATTAAATGAATACCAGTCAAAATAACTCAAATGATAAAGAAGAAAACATCCAGTATTATGATCGTGCTGATGAAGATACTTATACTTCTTCCCCTGCTTATTACTGCCCTGTATATAACTGCCCCTACAATCCAGAAATGATGGATGAAGAGGATGATTTTGCTGAATCAGGAGATGATCTATACAGACAACATGGAAGAAGGAGAAGAAGACACAGACGTAGACGTAGACACAGAATGCCATATTCCCCATTCATATTCCCGATTGTATTCCCAATTGATTTTGATGACTGGGATTGGTAAACCTTAATACTTCTATACCTCTTGAAAATAAGTACTTAATTAAATTTAAGTGCTTATTTTTATGTTTGTCTTCAAAATTGCATTCTATTTTATTTTTAGCTTTTTTGTTATAAAATATTAATAAGTTAAATTTTAGTTATTAACTTAAGGGGGATAAAATGTGAACTTTAGAGTAGAAAAAGATTTACTTGGAGAAAAGGAAGTTGAAGCCTCTTCCTATTTTGGTATTAATACTGAAAGAGCTTTAGAAAATTTTAATTTACAGAACAAAACTATTAATTTAAATTTAGTTAAAGAAATTGCACTCATAAAAAAAGCAGCTGCCCTAGTCAATAAAGATTTAGGAGAACTTAAAATTGAAAAAGCCGATGCCATAATTAAAGCTAGTGAAGAAGTTATCGGCGGCAAATTTGACAATCAATTTAAGTTAAGTGCATTTCAAGGTGGAGCCGGCACATCCACAAATATGAATGTAAATGAAGTCATAGCAAATAGAGCTATAGAAATACTTGGCGGCGAAAAGGGAAACTATTCATTAGTACATCCTTTAAATGATGTTAATATGTCTCAATCCACAAATGACGTTTATCCTACTGCTCTTAGAATCGCAGCTATACGACGCATAAGAAAACTAAGCAGTTGCCTGTCCGATCTTCAGGAAGAACTTCAAGTTAAAGAAAACGATTTTTCAGATATATTGAAATTAGGTAGAACTCAGCTAATGGATGCGCTTCCCATGATGGTAGGACAAGGTTTTGGGGCTTACGCCAAAGCAATCGCTCGAGATAGATGGAGAATATATAAAGTAGAAGAAAGACTCAGGGAAATCAACATAGGCGGTACCGCTATAGGTACAGGCCTTAATGCAACTAATAAATTTATATATAAGATAACCGATGTACTTCAAGACTTAACCGGTCTTGGAATTGCCCGTTCCGATTATCCTATGGATGTTACTCAAAATTGCGATGTATTTGTTGAGGTCTCAGGACTTTTAAAGTCCCTAGCCTGCAACCTTTTAAAAATCTCAAATGATTTAAGGCTTTTAAATTCAGGACCTTTTGGAGGAATAGGAGAAATCATTCTTCCAAAGGTACAAGCAGGTTCTACTATTATGCCAGGAAAAGTAAATCCAGTCATAGCTGAAATGGTGGCACAAGTAAGTATGAGAGTAATATCAAACGACACAGCAATTACTATGGCCAGCAGTTCAGGTCAATTGGAGTTAAATGCATTCACTCCTCTCATTGCAGAATGTCTACTTGAATCTCTAGAACTTTTAGAAAGAACAGTTACACTATTTAGAGAAAAGTGCATTAACGGAATCAAAGTAAATGAAGAAAATTGTAAAAAAAATCTTGAAAATTCCACAGCACTGGTAACTGCATTAGTACATTACATAGGTTATGATAAAGCTAGTGAGCTTGCAAAGAAAGCCTTAAAAAATCATAAAACTATAAGAGAAATTCTATATGAAGAAAAAATACTGCCTAAGGAAAAAATAGATGAAATAATAAATCCATATCAGCTGACAAAACCAGGTATACCTGGCAAATAAATATTGGAGGAGATTACTTATGAGTTTAAATGAAACACCTCGCTCAGTAAGAACACATATAGCACTCTTTGGCAAAAGGAATGCAGGCAAATCAAGTATTATAAACGCCTTAACAGGACAAGATATAGCCATTGTATCAGATGTAAGGGGTACTACTACAGATCCAGTCTATAAATCTATGGAGATACTTCCCATAGGCCCCTGTGTAATAATAGATACCGCAGGTCTTGATGATGAGGGCGAGCTCGGCGAACTTAGAAAAGAAAAAACATTAAGTGTTTTAAATAAAACTGACATATCAATAATTGTAATAGATTCAACTGTTGGAATTACAGATTATGACGAGTCTATAATAAATCAAATAAAAAATAAAAAAATTCCCCTTATAGGAGTCTTAAACAAAATCGATGCTGCTGATATAAAAGATTTAGATGTAGAACATATGAAAAAAGAACTCAAAATACCAATTGTAAAAGTATCTGCACTTAAAAGAAAAGGTATACTTGAGTTAAAAAATCAAATAATAGCTGCGCAACCTCAAAGTGAAGATAAATTTAAAGTAATTGGTGATTTAATAAACCCTGGAGACTTTGTGGTTCTTGTAACTCCAATAGATAAAGCAGCTCCTAAAGGAAGACTTATTCTCCCTCAGCAGCAAACCATAAGAGATATACTGGAAAGTGATGCTACTGCAGTGGTAACTAAAGAATTCGAACTTAGAGAAACCTTACAAAACCTAGGGAAAAAACCTAAAATAGTAGTTACAGATTCTCAGGCATTTTTAAAAGTAGCAGCAGATACCCCAAAAGATATATTGATGACTTCCTTCTCCATCCTATTTGCAAGATGCAAAGGAGACCTAGTAGAACTTATAAAAGGAGTAAAAGCTGTAAAAAAATTAGAAGATGGAGACAAAGTACTTATTGCAGAAGGCTGCACTCACCATAGACAATCTGATGATATAGGTAAAGTAAAAATTCCTAGATGGATACGACAAATTACCGGTAAAAAAATAGATTTCGAATTTTCATCTGGCGTTTCTTTTACAGAAGAAATAAAGAAATATGCCTTAGTAGTTCACTGCGGTGCTTGCATGTTAAATAGAGCCGCAATGCTTTATAGAATAAATACTGCAAAAGAGCTTAATGTCCCTATTGTAAACTATGGCATACTTATTGCATATGTCCAAGGTATACTAGATAGAGCTTTAAAACCATTTCCACTAGCTAAAATGGCATGGGATGATGAAAATTGACCTAAAAAAATCAGCGGCTGCAATTTTTACCGTTGATTTTTTATTTCTAATTTTTTATATATACTAAATTTTAATAAAAGGTGAAACAAAAAGAATTACTGAAAGAACAATTATAAATATTACTGTTACCCATATAATAATATTTTGTAATCCATTGTTAACATACTCACCCATAAGTTCTTTGTTATTAGTAAGTAATACCATAAATATTAATATAATAGGACATAAAATTCCTGCAAGCTGTTGGGTAATAAGCATAACCCCTACTAATGATACATTAGGTATCAATACTATTATTGAACTAAATATTATCATAAAAGTAAAAATACCATAAAAAGCAGGTGATTCCTTATACTTATGATCTAATCCGCTTTCAAGTCCAAAGCACTCGCATATTGCATATGAAGTAGACAATGGAATAACCATACATGCAAGCACAGATGCTCCGAAAAGTCCAACTCCAAAGAGGATCGACGCATAGTTTCCTGCTAGCGGCTTAAGTGCCTGTGCAGCTTGTCTGGCACTATCTATTTTTATTCCTGCTTTGTATAAGGTAACAGCAGTACATATTATTATAAAAAATGCAACCAAATTTCCCCAAATGGAACCTAAATATACATCTAATTTTTCATATTTATAGTCTTTTATTTGCAATCCCTTATCTACTACAGAAGATTGAAGATAAAACTGCATATATGGTGTAATTGTAGTACCTATCATTCCTATAAATGCCAAAATAAATCCACTGTCAAATTTTAAAGTAGGAGTAAAAGTTGCTCTTATTACATGATTCCAATCTGGTTTTTCTATAAAACAAGTTATTATATAAGAAAAAAACACAAATGTAAAAGCTAAAAATATCTTTTCTATATTTGAATAAGACCCTTTTGTAATAAGAAACCAAACAACAAACGCCATTATAGGAACAGAAATATATTTATTTATTCCAAACATATCCATGCTAGCAGCTATACCAGCAAAATCACCTACACAAACACCAAAATTAGCAACAAATAAAATTATCATTGCAAAAAAAGCAAGCTTAACGCTAAAATTTTCTCTGATTAAATCAGAAAGTCCCTTTCCTGTCACAACAGCCATTCTAGCATTCATTTCCTGTATAACAGACAAGCTAAATGTTATTAATAACAATCCCCAAAGCATGTTGTAACCATAGGATGCTCCAACAGTCGCATAAGTAGTAATACCTCCTGCATCATTTCCAGCATTTACTGTAATTAATCCAGGACCAATTATGCTTAATATCAATAAAAATTTATTTTTCTTTTTCATATTTTTATTCTCCTATTTTTATATATACATTACATTTATATATACATAAATTATACCTCTTTTCCTTTAGTTGATGTACAAACATGAGTCATATATAATATAACATATGAGGTGATGTAAAATGTTACGAAATGGTGAAAAATACAGTTCACAGATAAAATTCCATGTTTTAAAACTAATAGTTTGTTTGTCATTCATTTTACTACTTAGTTCATGTTCTTACAATAACACTTCTAATAATCAGCTCTATGAAAAAAACATAATAACGATGGATACACCAATGGATTTAAAAGCCTATGGGCCTAATGCTCAAAAAGCAGTAGATGAAAGTGTTAAAAAATTGTATCAACTAAATGATATGGCAAGTACTACTGTAAATAGCAGCGATATTATGAAAATTAACAACGCTTCAGGCAAAAGCTATGTAAAGGTTAACCCTGAAATAATTAAAATGATAAAACTCTCACAAAAATATTCAAAAATAAGTAATGGTAAATGGGATATTACAGTAGGTCCTATAGTAAACCTATGGGGAATAGGTACCGACAAAGCAAGACTACCATCGGATTCAGAAATTAAATCTAAATTACCATTGGTCGGATATGATAAGATCAAAATTGATGAAAAAAATAGCAGTGTTATGCTAACGCAGCCCGGCATGGCCATAGATTTAGGCGGAATTGCCAAAGGATTTGCTGCTGATGAAGTATTAAAAATTTACAAAAAATATAATATAAAAAACGGACTTATAGATTTAGGCTCAAGTTCTATATATGCAGTTGGGAAAAATGAAAGTAATTCCCCTTGGGGAATAGGAATTAAAAACCCTAGAGGTGATGATATGCTAGGTATAGTTAAACTATCAAACGAAGGATTATCTACCTCAGGTGATTATGAAAGGTATTTTATAAAAAATGGTAAAAGATATCACCATATACTTAATCCTGCAACAGGATATCCTGTAGATAATGGGGTTATGAGTGTAACTGTTATAGTTGACAATAATATCTCTGATAGTAATACCACAGCCGATATCATGTCTCTTCTTGTATTTGAATTAGGCCCTAAGGAAGGTATAAATTTGGTAAACAAAACACCTGGTATATCTTGCGAGGTTACTACCAAAGATAATAAGGTTTACACATCATCAAAGTTTAAAGCTAAATTTTCTGATTTAAATAAAAGTTTTAAAATAGCAAATTAACATAGATAAATTATCTATCTAGATTTTAAGGAGGACATTATGAAAAATTATGAAATTGAACAGGCTGAAGAACTTATAAATTATATTTACGAAAGTCCAACTTCCTTTCATGCAGTAAAAAATGCTGTATCTGAACTTAAAAAATTTGGATTTGTAGAAATTAAGGAGGGGGATGCCTTAAAAATAAAAAAGGGAGGTAAATATTTTGTAACTAAAAATCAATCTGCCCTTATTGCTTTTACAGTTGGAAAAGGTGAACTTGAAAATGAGGGGTTTAGAATAATAGGAGCCCATACTGATTCACCCAGCTTTAGAGTAAAACCAAATTCAGACATAGAAGTAGAGGGTGCTTATGTAAAGCTAAATACAGAAGTATACGGAGGTCCAATATTAAATACATGGATGGACAGACCTCTTTCACTAGCAGGAAGGATTGTTCTAAAAGGTAAAGACTCCTTCCATCCCGATATAAAACTTTTAAATATAAAAAGACCTCTTATGATAATACCAAACTTAGCAATACATATGAATAGAAATATAAATTCAGGTGTTGAATTAAATAGGCAAAAGCATATGCTCCCTCTTTTAGCACTAGTAAATGACAAATTCAAACAGGGACATTATCTTACTCAAATTATAAGCGAAGAACTTTCAGTACCTGAAGAAGATATATTGGATTTTGACTTATTCCTATACGAATTCGAAAAAGGCAGCATAATAGGAGCTGACCAGGAATTTGTATCCTCGGGAAGACTAGATGATTTAAGCATGGTTTACTCAGGAATAAAGGCAATTTCAAATAGCAAGATTAAAAATACTACAAATGTAATGGTATGCTTTGACAATGAAGAAGTAGGGAGCACCACAAAACAAGGTGCAAATTCACCTATGCTCTTGTCTATATTAGAAAGAATAGCTTTCAATCTTGGTAAAAACAAGGATGATTTTTACAGAGCTATATCAAAATCATTCATAATATCCTGTGATTTAGGTCATGCACTTCATCCAAACTATGGAGAGAAATCTGATCCTGTAAACAGACCTATTATAAATAAAGGCCCTATTATAAAAATAAGTGCCAGCCAGAGCTATACTACAGACGCTGTATCCAGTGCCATATATAAAAATATATGCTGCGAAGCTGGAGTTCCTGTTCAAGTATTTGTGAATCGATCAGATGAAAGAGGAGGTTCAACTATAGGTCCAATATCTTCAAGTCATATAAACATGACTTCCTTAGACATGGGCTTAGCTATATTATCCATGCATTCCGTAAGAGAATTAGGTGGCATAAAAGATTATGTGTATGCCTTAGAATCGTTTAATAAATTTTACGATCTATAATATTTTATATAAAAAAGGTTTTTAGATTTTCCAAAAACCTTTTTTAGTTATCTATCCATTAATAAAGAAGCAAAATATTAATATATGTTCAAGAAAATGTCCATAACTTATTTAATATATAGTTAACTATTCCAGTAATAATAGTTGCTATCACCTGAGCTAATATTTCATTGATATATAAATTGTTGATCAGACAAAATAAAATTGCCGTACTAAAAATAAGTGAAATTAAATTTACAATAACAAATTTCGTAAGTAAAGCACTTACTCTCCCATCAGATTTAAATACCCATATCTTATTTAAGACAAATCCATTGGCAACTCCAAAAATATACGCCATAGTGTTTGAAACTATATAGTCAACATTAACCTTAATGAGTAAATTATAAATAACCAATGTTATAATCGTATTTAAAGTTCCTGAAGTAGCATATTTTATAAATTGTTTTTTTCTACCTAATAAACTTAGAATCATCTTATACCCCTACCATATTCATTATTGTTTAATTTTCAAACAATATAAGTATTGATTATAGATGATTTTAGTCTATTAATCTTAATAATCCCTTAAAAAATAATTATTATATATGGTATCTTATGGTACGTATTTTTACCAAAAACAAGCTTATACTATAATTAAAATTTCTAGGAGGTAACATTATGAACAATTTAATGAGGAACATAGAATTTTCAAAAGTGCTTAATTTAAAAGATCTTATCTCTTATCAAGAAGGTCAGGTTATAAGCAAAACTATAGCACAAATTCCTACTTCAAATATTACTTTATTTTCACTAGACAAAGGTGAAGGTATAAGCACGCATGTGACTTCTGGCGATGCTATGGTTCAAATACTAGATGGCACAGCTGAAATTACAATAGGTGGTAATATTTTTATTTTAAAATCAGGTGAAACTATAATAATGCCTTCTGACATCCCTCATGGACTAAAAGCTGTAGAAAAATTCAAAATGCTTTTAACAGTAGTAAAATATTAAATAATTTTACACCTTAAATGTTTTTAAAAAGTGTCTGGCTGCTGAAGACAAATATTGATTTTTCATCCATATTATAGCTGTCTGTGTTTCTACAGAAACTAGTTCAATTTTCTTATAATTCAAATTTGAATTGGGAATAAGTCCAATAGCAGCCTCAGGTACAATAGCTGTTCCTATTCCAGTACTTGCCCACAATAATATTGACCTGACATCATCTCCTCTGCAAATAATTTTAGGTTCAAATCCTTCCTTACGGCATGCCTTAACTATAACATTTTCAAATCTCCTGTCTATTACTAGAAATTTATTTGCAAGCTCAGTCATCTCCATATAATTCTGTTTTTCATTCCAATTTAAACTGCTACTAGCAGCTACCATTGACTCCTTTGGTAAACATATAGATTCAAAAATTTCTCCATTAAATGGTGTTCGTATAATTCCAATTTCTATTATTCCACTCTTTAGTAAATCTAATATTCTATGAGTATCTCCATCCCATATTTGAAAATCAATGCCTGGATATTTTTTATAAAATTTCTGAATTCTATCTGGTAAAAGCGCTGCTCCTGAAGATGGTACTGTACCAATTGATAATGTTCCTTGGAGACCTTCATTTATATCTTTTAATTCTTTTTCAGTAGTTTCCATTAATTTTAACATTTGCTGGGCACGGTATTGTAATCTCTTGCCTACATCTGTTAACTGTATTTTATGAGTATTTCTCTCTATAAGCTTAACACCCAACTCCTCCTCAAGTAATTTCAATTGATAGCTAAGTGGAGGTTGAGCCATATATAGCTTTTCAGCAGCTTTCGTTATATTTTTCTCTTTTGCAATTGCAAGAAAGTATTTTAGCTGTTTGATGTCCATATAAACAATCACTTCCCAAATTATAGTTATATTTTATTAATATAATTGTAATACTTTTTATATATTTTTTGTATGTAATCTTCTTTGTTATAATTATACATGAAAATTTAACCACATTACATTCATAAAATATTTATTTATATTAGGGGGATATCAATGACTAACAACCTAATTTTTTTATGTATAATATGCTTTTTTTCAGCTGTTGTAGATTCTATATCTGGAGGTGGTGGAATAATAAGTTTGCCAGCTTTTTTACTAATAGGAATTCCTCCCCATCTAGCATTAGGTACAAATAAATTTACTTCTTGCTGTTCAACACTGTCCAGTTCAATTAAATTTACTCAATCTAAAAAGGTAGACTTTAAAATACTAAAGTATTTACTTCCTTTTAGTTTTATCGGGGCTACTTTAGGGGTAAATGTTGTACTTAGCATAAAATCACGTTACCTTAATGTAATAGTGCTTATATTATTACTATTTGTAGGGTTGTACAGCTTATTTTCTAAAAATATAGGACTTGAAGATAAATTTAAGCATATATCACCAAAGAATATATGTTTAGGCATTATTCTTGCTTTATCTTTAGGATTTTACGATGGTTTTCTAGGTGCTGGTGTAGGTACTTTCTTAATTTTCGGACTTGTAAGCATATACAAATTTGATTTTGTAAGAGCCAGCGGAAATTGTAAAATAATGAACTTTATAGGGAATGTTGCTTCTGTACTCGTATTTGCAATAAGGGGAGAAATTAATTATAAGATAGGTATCCCCATCGCACTATGCATGATAATAGGTGCAAATCTTGGGACAAGGATCGCTTTAATGAAAGGTTCTAAACTCATAAAGCCTATTTTTATTACCATGTCTTTAACTGTAGCGGTTAAACTACTTTATAGTATGGTACTATGATGCTATGAATTTTCTTATTGTAAGTAATAATAAAGAAGTTTATTGTCCATTAGCTGAAATTATTGAAAATAATGGCTTAGGTAAAATTATTCAAGGCAACCATTTGTTGAATTACGAAAAAGCAGATATACTTATTATGGAACTATCAAAGCCTGCTAACCGCAGCCTTGAAAGATTGTACAAATTAACTAATTTGTTTAGCGGCGAAATCATCATAGTTTCACAAATAAAGGATAAAGAAGTTATTGCCAAATCATATTCTCTTGGAATTGAATATTACATTGTTAAACCGATATATTCCTCTGAAGTAATAGAAATTCTAAAAAAAGTAATTAAACTTACACAATTTAAAAAATGTATAAAAAATGCTAAAAATATATTGAAGAATTTGAAATTTTGATTATATACAAAGCGAAAATTCTTTTCTACTATTGTATACACTAAGTTAAAAATCATATATAAATTTATTTTATTGCAACTTAACTAACTTTACAACGTAACTTAATAAGCTGGATGGTTTTTCTCCTTCATAAAAATAGTAAGATAAAACATCATCAAACCATATTACTACAATACTTAATACATACCAGTAAATACTGTTCTTTAAACATATTTGTCCCATAAAGTTAAATTTCTCTTGTGAATAGTCCCACAAATTGAAATGCAAATATAAGTTAAAAAATACTCCTGTAAGTAGTTCCACTATACAAATTAAAGAACCTCCCATTATAACCTGCTGCCACATTTTCAAATTATAATATTCAGGTCTATCATTCAAACTTCCAATTAATGCAGCACATAATCCTCCTATAGGAAACATCCAAAGGGAAGTCCATCCGCATAAACTCCATTTACAGATACCACTAAAACCTGTTAATGCACCACAGCATGCTCTGGAAATTATTTCTACATTTAAATAAATACTTCCAAATATAAAAAAATGGATTATCTTGTTCTTTTTATATTTCAAACAAAACACCTCTCATGTATAAGTCCATATACTAGTTTGTTCTATTTAATTTCTTATTATTACTTTTTGTGACACAAAAAAAACATCCCTAGCCTACTGTAAATATTGCTACAATAGACAAGTGGATGTTTCTATATTTAAAACCTGTAATTTTTCTCTGTCAAATTACACCCTAGCTTTACATTGAAAATTTTATAAAACTGGGAATTTAATCTTTTAAACAATTTTAAACCTCTGAACTATGCCATCTAAAGTTACTGCCAATGTATTTATTTTCTCTATAGATTCAACTATATTCTCAACAGCTGATTCTTGCTCCTCCATTATTGCTGCAACTTCTTCTGTTGATGATGATGACTTTTCTATTATTGCAGATATTTCTTCATTAGACCTAATCAAATGATCTTTGCCTTCATTAACCTCATTAATAGTACATTCTAAGTCTTCAATTTGAAGCATAGTATTAGAAATTGATTTACCGATAAATTGAAATGATTTCATGCATAATACCATTGACTTATTCACTTCCCTACCAGTAATTTTAGCTTCATCCATATTATCCTTATTTAAAGCTATTTCTTCTTGTATCTCGTTCAATATCTTGCCTATTTTACGAGTTTCATCAAGAGAACTATCTGCAAGTTTCTTAATTTCATCTGCAACAACTGCAAACCCCTTACCACTTTCTCCAGCCCTAGACGCCTCAATAGACGCATTTAAAGCTAAAAGATTTGTTTGCTCCGCAATAGAATTAATTGTAGACATAATTTCACCTATCAAATTTGATTTTTTGCATAACTTGTCTATATTACCGCCTAAATTTTTTGAGATCTTATCATTTTTGTTTAAATTCTCATTAAGTACTTCAATAGATTCACAACCTTGTGCCTGCATCTTTTTCATTTCTTCTGAATACTTTCCAAGATTAGAAATACTTAATACGGATTTTTCTATATTACTAGCAAGTAAATTTAGTTTGGAAAAGCTATTTTGTATTTTATCTACTTGTTCTCTAGTTCCTTTGGCTAGTTCATTAATAGTTTTCGTAATAACAGCAATAGAAGATGTTGTCTGTGATGAAGACACAGCCATACAATCCAAATATTGTACAATTTCTGTGGAATGTTGCTTTATCGTTTGGACTGTTTCTAATAGTTCCTTCCTAAGTAGCTCCAAACTGTTTCCCATAATACCTATTTCATTTTTATTAGATATTATAATATTTAAATTAGAACAATCATTTTTTGTTAAGTCTAACTTGGCCATTTTAGTAATAAAATCAGTTGCCACTTCTATTGGTTTAGATATTCTTTTTCCCATATATAACGCAGCAACTGTTGAAAATATTATTCCTATTATAATAGCTCCTAAAATTGTATATATTGTATTATCTAAACTCTTAAGTACTTCTTTATTAGGAACAATAAGCCCTACAATTTGCCCATTATATGCGGTATAATATGCAAATAACATTTTTTGCCCTTCAAAATTTATTTCAATAACCGATGACTTATTATTTTTTATTTTACTTATTACACTTTTATACTTTCCGCCATTCATAGTACCTAAATTATATTTAGATGTTATGCTTTTATCAACTATAAAAGTATAGTCGCTACTTAACAAAAATGCCCTGCCAGTATCATACACTCTTGTATTTAATATCAAGCTTTTTAGGCTCTCAAAAGACATATCTGCTCCTACTACCCCTACTAGTACATTATTAAGATATATAGGTGCAGTATATGATATCACATTTATGTTTCTTAAAGAATCAACATAGGGCTTAGACCATAGTCCTTTCCTTGATTTAATAGGATCATAATACCAGGACATCTTACTATCACCCTTTTTATAGTCTGCAAGTGTGTATAAATTTAATTTAATATTACCTTGATTTTTCACATTGTCATATTCATATCCTATATCATAAGTTTCATGTCCTCCTGTAAAATCTGGATCAAAATTCATATATAAATCTACTATATTTTTATTATTCTCACCTAAGCTTTTCATTAGTAGCCCTATATTATTTTCATATTCATTCATATAATTAGTATCATTTATCTTTGAAACATCTATACTCTGCAGAATTGCTTTTGACAGTTCATTTACTGTGCTTTCCATTTTAATGGGTTGTATAGAATATTCATTTCCTTTACTGGATGCTATATTCAGCAGCTTGTCAATTGCTTCCGATTTAATTACCTGTGTTGATTTTATAATGCTAATACCACCTACTATAATAGCAACTAAAATAAAACAAACTACTATAGTAGAAACTATTTTTGTTATGATTTTATTCTTCAACTCGAAACCTTCCTCCTTAACGGACTAAGTTCATTTCATGTACTTTTTTAAATTAATACCCAGTGAAATTTTAAATTTAAATCATTCCACTGGGTCAATTTGAAAAGGCTATATTCTATTTTACATTTATGATTGTAGTATCATAAACTCTCAATACATTTTAAACTGCTGGTTGTTGTTGTGTAATGCAGTGAATATTTCCTCCACCATATACTACTTCTCGAGTATTAACTCCAACTGCCTTACGTTCTGGGAACATAGCTTGAACCTGCTTCAATGCTAATGCATCATTTTCATCTCCATACTGAGGAACAATAACCCCACCATTTACAATTAAAAAATTCATATATGAAGCAATACAAATATCTCCATCTTCTCTTGGCATAGTTCCTTCAATGGCATCTATAGCAAAGTCACCTGAAATTGTAACTGGTTTTTCTGGTAAACACAATTTGTGAACCTTTAATTTACGTCCCTTTGCATCTGTTGCTTCACATAACGTCTTGTATGCTGCCTGTGCCTCTTCGTAGAATGGATTTTTCTTATCGTCTGTATAAATACAAGCTACTTCTCCAGGACGTATGAAACAAGCTACATCATCAATGTGTCCATTAGTTTCTTCTGGATCAATACCATCTTTAACCCAAATTACTTTTTCACAATTCAAGTAATCGCAAAGCTTTTTCTCTATTTCTTCTTTACTCATATGAGGGTTACGACCTTCACTTAACAAACACATTTCAGTTGTTATTACTGTACCTTCTCCATCTATATGGATTGAACCTCCTTCTAATACAAAACCTGTAGTTCTGTATGTATCAATTCCTTCAATTTCACATACCTTACGTGCTACTAAGTCATCTTGGTCCCAAGGGAAATAAAGTCCATCTACAAGGCCACCCCATGCATTGAATTCCCAGTCACATCCTCTAATTCCACCCTTATCATTAATTACAAAAGAGGGACCGCAATCACGGATCCAAGAATCATTACTTGCTATTTCAACTACTCTAATTTCTGATGGTAATTGCTCACGGCAATTTGCATATTGTTCTTTAGAAACACACATAGTAACTGGTTCAAACTTATTGATAGCTTTTGCTACTTCAGCGTATGCTTTCTGTGCAGGTTTTGCTCCATCTCTCCAGTTATCTGGTCTTTCTGGCCATAACATCCAAGTCCTTGTATGTTTTTCAAATTCTCCAGGCATTCTGTATCCATCCTGTTTTGGTGTTGTTCCTTCAATTCTTTTTGTCATAATTATAACCCTCCTAATTTTAGATCAATATTTTATGTTAATTATTGGTTTTGCTTTACTAGTTCTTCATTTTTAATTTTTTTCACTCTTATAAAAATTTCTTCAACTACATAACCTATAATAGCTCCTATTGTAATTGGCAATTTTGATCCAATGTCATCTGCAGACAATGGTATAGCCGTCAAGATGATAGCTATTATAGCTATTGTCATTGGAGCATATGCAGCTAGTTTAATAACAAAATTACTTCCACCAACCTTAAATGGTCTTTCCTTATCAGAATCAATTTTACGAAGCTTTAAGAAAGCTGGAAACATTGGTATATAGCTTGATAAAAACATAACTAAATTTAAGGCAAAAAAGCTCCAAAATAAATCTTGATTAGGTATAAATGGTGCAATTACAACAACAACAGTTGCAACAATACCATTCATTATAGATACTCCTATAGGCATACCATTTTTTTTACTTTTTCCAATAAATACTTTTGGCATATTTCCATCTTCTGCCGCATATTGAACTACATTATTAACACCTAATGACCATGAAATCATATTTCCAAACAATGTAAGCATAAATATAAAAGCCATAACTCCAATAAACATCCCAGTTTTTTGGCCCGTCAATATCTGAAGAGCATCAATCATTCCACTGCTTGTACTAATTTGAGATGTAGGTATTGCAGCACTAATACCAAAACTTGAAAATATATAGATTGCAGCTATAACAATACCACCGATAATAATTGCCTGTGGAATTTGCTTTTTTGGGTTTTCCATGCTATCTGTAAACGTACATACAACTTCAAATCCCAGCATATTAAATATTATTACTGAAATAAGTGATATACTCTTCATATCCAAAGTTGGTAAAAAGGACCTTACTGTAAATGCATTAGCCACACCATGTGTCATAGCGCCATAAATTCCTAGGCCTCCAAGTGTGAGTGCCAAAAGCATTTTTAGAACTGCTGCTCCATTAAGAATCCATACACTATCACTTACTGGATAAAAACTAATAAATACAACAATCCAAATAAATGCAAGTTCTATTATAATTGTTGGCAATGTTGGTATTGAAGTCCCTGTAATTATTTGTAAAATTTGAGGTATCATAACGGCCAAAGAAGCCATCCACAGTGGGAAATTAAGCCAGTAATACCAAGCTGTCCTAGATGCCATTCTATTTCCAAAAGCTCTCTTTACCCAATCATACATACCTCCTTGTCCCTCATAAGTCGTACCAAGTTCTACTGCTATTAATCCATAAGGTAATAAAAATGCCACTATAAGTAATATCCACCAAAAAAACTGCTGATTTCCAATTGCAGCTACAGGAGCAGCTGCTTCTGCTACAAATACTACACATATAACTGTTAAAATGACATCAAACATCCTAAACTTTTTTTTATCACTATCCATTTTAAATTTCTCCTTTCCTACTTTAATTTTCTCTTCACTTCTTGTTCTTATAAATTGTTTACAAATTGTCTTACATAACCTTTATTCATTACACTACATTCCGGAAATAGCATAATCTAGATTATCTTTAGGTCCTAAATTTTATTTTTCATATTACTACATTTAAATGTTTACAATATTTTTATTAAGCAATCTTCGTGCCAATAAAAAAAGCCTTGAATCGCGCCAATTCAAGCCTTTTTTTTATACTAATTTAAAAAATCATGTCAAAGTGACATAAAAATATATAAACACCGTATTATATCTAGGTTACTAGAATTAAAAATGCATTTCATATTGAAATATATGATAAAACTATATACTTTAAATATAAAATACAATATCATTTAATTGCATTTTACTGTACAAAAAATTAAAATTAGTATGTTATTATATTTTTCATGCTAATTTTAAATATAATAACATACTAATTTTTATCAAGAAACATTAATCATGTCGGGGGGCTCGAGATGATATTTAGCAATTTTTCTGTAAACTGATGACCTGCTTATTCCAAGAGCCTCTGCAACTCTAATCTTTCCAGCTTCATCCCATCCAAACCAATCTAGTGTTTTTCTAAGCACCTCCTTCTCCATTTCCTCAATTGGCACAATGCCCTCTGGCTTTATTCTTACTTCATTTTCTCCTATAAATTCATTTGGCAAACTTGCCTCAGTTATATAATTACTGTTTTCAAAATTCATTGCATATTCAATTACATTTCTAAGTTCCCTTACATTACCCTCCCACTTATGAATCTTAAATAACTTTTTAACTTTAGGACTTAAGCCAATTATATTTTTTTTAAACACCTTACAATACTTTTCAATTAAATAATCACTTATGAGAAAAATATCATCTTTTCTTTCTATCAAGCTGGGAATTTTAAAACATATTACATTTAGTCTATAATATAAATCTTTTCTAAAGCTACCTTCCTCTACCATCTTTTTAAGCTCTACATTTGTTGCTCCTATTATCCTAACGTTTACACCAACTTCTTTATTTGAACCTATTTTGCATATTTTCCTGTCTTCTATAACTCTTAATATTTTATTTTGCATAAACTGGCTCATATTTTCTATTTCATCTAAAAAAATTGTTCCTCCATCAGCTTCTTCAAACTTTCCAACTTTTCCATTGGAGTTTGCACCTGTAAAGGCTCCCTTTTCATAACCAAAGAGTTCACTCTCAAGAAGTGAATCAGGTATAGCACCACAGTTAACTACTATAAACTTCTTATTCCTTCTTGGTGAAATATCATGAATAGCTTTTGCAAACAGTTCTTTTCCCGTACCTGTCTGTCCCAATAAAAGAATGGTAGAATCGTATCTTCCAACTATTTTAACTTTTTCCTTGAGATTTAACATAACATCACTCTCACCAATAATTCTAGAAAGATACTTTCTTTCTTTACTATTTCCTGCATTTGCTTTCTTCTCAACAGTGCATAAAATATACTTTATTTTTTTTTCTTCTGTTAGATGTTTAATTGTATATGTAATACTGTCTTCTAGGTCAGTTAACTTCATTTCTTTATTTTTTTCGTCATCTTTATAAAAATCCTTTTCTATATCATCTATAAACTTTTCAATTTTGCTCATATCACTATAAGTATCAAAAACATTTCCGCATTTTTCATTGAAGTAAGCTGCATTTTTAATTAGATCAAAAAATATTACGCCTCTATCATACATATCCATGATATTAATATACTTATCAAGAATACTGTTATCAAAAGTATTTTTTTTATCATAATATTTTAAAGTAAACATATACAACATCCCTTTTTAGCTTAATTTTTAATTTATAAACTTATAATACTTTTTATAAGCAACATTTATACCAAATAAAAAAGCCCTATAAATATATGATTTATAAGGCTTTTCATTATATTAAATTATAAATTCATCTCAATTTGACATATCAATTTGAAATATCGTTTACACTATATTCAAGACCATACTTTATAACTTTTCTGTAAACTGATGATCTGCTTATTCCAAGAGCTTCTGCAGCTTTAATCTTTCCAGCTTCATCCCACCCAAACCAGTCTAATGTTTTTCTAAGTATTTCTTTTTCCATTTCCTCAATTGATATAATATCTTTTGGCTCTATTTTTACTTCATTTTCTCCTATAAATTCATCTGGCAAACTTGCCTCAGTTATATAATTACTGTTTTCAAAATTCATTGCATATTCAATTACATTTCTAAGTTCCCTTACATTACCCTCCCACTTATGAATCTTAAATAACTTTTTAACTTTAGGACTTAAGCCAATTATATTTTTTTTAAACACCTTACAATACTTTTCAATTAAATAATCACTTATGAGAAAAATATCATCTTTTCTTTCTATCAAGCTGGGAATTTTAAAACATATTACATTTAGTCTATAATATAAATCTTTTCTAAAGCTACCTTCCTCTACCATCTTTTTAAGCTCTACATTTGTTGCTCCTATTATCCTAACGTTTACACCAACTTCTTTATTTGAACCTATTTTGCATATTTTCCTGTCTTCTATAACTCTTAATATTTTATTTTGCATAAACTGGCTCATATTTTCTATTTCATCTAAAAAAATTGTTCCTCCATCAGCCTCTTCAAACTTTCCAACTTTTCCATTGGAGTTTGCACCTGTAAAGGCTCCCTTTTCATAACCAAAGAGTTCACTCTCAAGAAGTGAATCAGGTATAGCACCACAGTTAACTACTATAAACTTCTTATTCCTTCTTGGTGAAATATCATGAATAGCTTTTGCAAACAGTTCTTTTCCCGTACCTGTCTGTCCTAATAAAAGAATTGTAGAATCGTATCTTCCAACTATTTTAACCTTTGCCTTGAGATTTAACATGACATCGCTCTCACCAATTATTTTAGAAATATGAGGATTTTTTCCGATATCTTTTTTATTGGACTTCCTTTCAATGGTACATAAAATATACTTTATCTTTTTTCCTTCTATTAAATGTTTAATTGTATATGTAATATCAGTTTCTAAATCTATCAAATTTACTTCTTTATTTTCTCTATCATCTTCATAAAAATCTTTTTCTATATCATTTATAAACTTTTGAATTTGGCTCATATCACTATAAGTATTAAAAATATTTCTGCATTTTTCATTGAGGTAAGCTGTATTTTTAATTAAATCAAAAAATATTACGCCTTTATCATACATATTCATAATATTGATATATTTATCAAGAATACTGTTATCAAAAGTATTTTTTTTATCATAATATTTTAAAATGAACATATACAATCACTCTTTTCTTCTAATTAGCTTTATAATATCATAATTTTCTACAAATTTCTACAAATATTAAAATTCACTTTTAATTACATTTTACTTAATCATTTGGTATAGTTTATGCTTCATTATTTAATTTGAAGGAGTGATTTAAATGAAAATAATTGATTCACATTTACATTTTTCAAATATTAATAGTTTTAAAGAAGCAGCCTTAAACTTATCAAAAGTAAACTACTCCAGTGCAGGATTAAAGGAGGAATTTGAAAAAAGCCATGTAATCATGGGCATAGGTATGGGATTAACAGAAAAAGAAATCGGAGGATTTCCAGATTTAAATTCTGATAATCCTATGGATTTAAATCTAGAAGAAAAAATACCTGATAATCTAGTTTACTGTTTAGGAATTAATCCACAAAAATTGAATAATGAAGAACTATCAAAAATTGAAGAAAGAATTAAAAATAGTAAAGTAGTAGGATTAAAAATTTATCCGGGATATTATCCTTATTATGTTTGGGATAAAATATACGACCCTATATATAAATTAGCTTCATCTTATAAAATACCAGTTGTCATCCATGGCGGTGATCCATATTCAAGCAAAGCCCTTGTAAAATATTCTCATCCAATACACATAGATGAACTTGCAGTAAGTCATAGAGATATAAATTTTGTTATTGCTCACTTTGGAAACCCCTGGATAATGAGTGCTGCTGAAGTGATATATAAAAATTCCAATGTTTATACTGATCTTTCAGGACTTCTAGTAGGGAATCAAAATGATATTGAGACATTTAAAAATGACAAGTATTTTATCCAGCATATTCAAAGAGGAATTACATTTATTAAAGTTATTCCAAATTGGTATGAAAAATTTCTATTTGGAACAGACTGGCCTTTGGTACCTATAAAAAATTATGTTGAACTTATAAAGTCCCTTTTTGATGAAAAATTTTATGATTATATTTTTTATAAAAACACTTTAAAAGTATTTCCTAGATTAAATATCTTTTTTAAGTAAATGTTATGAGTATTTAACTCATAACATTTACCTATTCTATTCTCAATGGGACTATATTCTTATTGAAAATAACTACATTTAACATTATTATAAGAGTATCACAATATTAAATACACTAGAAGATCCGGAGGGATAGAATGAAAAAATCGAAGCTTAAATCTGATAAAGTAATAACATTTTATGAATACATAATAAAAAGATTCTTATTTATAATAATCTTATGTGTAGCATTAACATCAGTAATTTATTATGTATATTGTACAAACATAATGATAAATGATACAAAGGATGCCCTAAAAAAGGTTGCAGTAGCATCTCAATATATTATAAATGGAGACGAACACGAAAAAATAACTACTTATACTTCAAAGCAATATAAAGATATGTGTAATATTCTTACAGATTTTAGACGTAAAAGTAATGTGTCTGATGTATACACTATGATAAAATCAGATGACTCACATACAAAGTTCGTACTTGCTTCCTATGATGCACAATCAACCTTTATGAAAGACTATATGTTTAATGATAAAATGAAGTCGGCATACTACAATGGGAAAGTTACAGTTTTAGATACTCCTATTACTGACCTTGAGGGCACATTTTATTCGGCATATGCTCCTCTTTATAATTCCAAGGGAAAAGTAGTAGCTTTAATTGGAGTAGATATATCAGCTCAGCAAATAATAAATTTAAAACATAAAATATTTATAACATTTATTTTATTGTTTTTACTAACCTGTTTAATTGGAATACTTATTAGTTATTTCTCTGTTAAGCCTATAAATAAGGTTATAAAATCATTAAATGGGCTTGTATTAAAAGTTTCACAGGGTGATTTCTCCTCAGACTTTGATGAATCTATTATTAAAATCAAAGAGATAAAAGATTTTACTCATACTATTAACACTATGAATAAGAACATAAGCTTTCTAATAAAAATAGTTTCTGAAAATTCCAGAGAAATTGAATTAAAAGCAGAGAAATTGAACTCTTTAGTAGATAAAGTAAATTTATCTGCTCAAGTAATTACATCAATAGTTGAGGAAATGGTTTATACCTACGAAAACATAAGAAATTTTACTATAGAAACTATAAGAAAAAATAAAAATAATTATACAACAAATCTTGAAAAAACTTATACTGGTTTTAAAAACTTAGTTGACAATTTCAATGAAGAAATTAAAAAAGTTACTGACAATTTTAATAAGCTGAAACTTGTATGCTTAAATAATACAAAAAGCCCTGATACAAAACTTATTAAAAAGTATATGGATAATCTTGATAACGAATTAGAAGAGATAAATAGTATGTTTAATCTGTCATTAGATATTTTACATGAACTAAATGCCAATGATATAAGAAATAATAAATTATCGGAAAACGAACTATTTAATTATAACAATAAAATAATTGAAAAGTTTGACAAAGTCAACAGTGCTAATGTTTACATATCTGATGGCATAAACGATCAGGCAAAAGCAATTGAGGGAATCCTCGAAGAAATAGTAAATTTAAAAGAGATTTCAAATAATTTAAATAAGAACCTTAAAAAGATTAACTACTATAAGAAAAACTAATAATTATATTTAGGCAGTATTAAAAAGTACCATATAAATTTCCAAACTGGAATTTTATATGGTACTTTTAATCTAGCAAATGTTTTAATAGATCTTATTACAAAGTAATTACTGTACCACTAAGGCCTTTCATAGCAAGTGGTGCCTTTTCTAAAGAAGCAATTACTGATTTTCTCCCAGCTTTACTAGTCGCAAACTGAACTGCAGCCTCTACCTTAGGAAGCATACTTCCTGGTGCAAAATGGCCTTCACTAGCTAATTTTTTTGCCTCTTCTACGGATATTTCTTTTAGCTCCTTCTGATTTGGCTTTCCATAATTAATAGCAACACGATCAACTGCTGTTAAAATAAACAGATAATCTGCATCTACAAGCTCTGCCAATTTCGCAGAGCCAAAATCTTTATCGACAACTGCTGGAATTCCTTCATAATCACCATTTTCATTTAAGACAACAGGAATACCACCACCACCACAGGCAATTACTATAAATTCATGGTCAAGCAAGTTTAATATAGAATCTTTTTCTACAATATCAACTGGCTTAGGGGATGCAACCATCTGCCTGTAACCCCTGCCTGCATCTTCTTTCATTACTAATTTAGGGTCTTCTTCCATCATCTTTAATGCCTCTTCTTTTGAATAAAATCCTCCAATTGGTTTTGTAGGACATTTAAAAGCATTATCCTTCTTATCTACTAACATTTGTGTTACTACAGTTGCCACATGCCATGGCATTCCCTGCTTCTTTAGTTCTTTTTTTAAACCCTTTTGTAAATGATATCCTATATACCCCTGACTCATAGCGGTACACTCTGGTAGCTCAAACTTTGCAACTTTATCATTGTTAGCTGAAGCAATATCAAGTGCCAGACTAATCATTCCTACTTGAGGACCATTGCCATGACTTATAATTATTTCATGCCCCTGTTTGATTAATCCAATTAAAGATGGAGCTGCATTATCTATCATTTTTTGTTGTTCTATTGGAGTTTTTCCTAAAGCGTTTCCCCCAAGGGCAATTACAATTCTTGACATATTTTTTCTCCTTTATTTGTACAAATTTCTATAGATAATTGTTCCTACTAGCCAATAGAATTTAGAACTACTTCCAATTCAGCTCTAGCCTTCATTTGTGCAACTTTATCTTCTTTTTTTGCATTTTGGTTTAAGAAATATACAAGTAATCCTCTCATAGCTGTCAATCTGTTTTCACCTTCATCAAACACGATAGAATAATCAGCATCTATTACTTCATCTACTACCTCTTCTCCTCTTGTTGCAGGTAGGCAGTGCATAAATTTTACATTAGGACTTGCTTTTGCCATCATCTCTTTAGTTACTTGATATTTAGGATAGAATATTGCCATTCTGTCTTCTTTAGAAAGTTCAGCATCATATAAACCATACCAAACATCAGTATAAACAAAATCTGCATCCTTTAATGCTTCATCTTCATTATCTGTAATCAATAATGAACCACCAGATACTTTACAATTCTCTTCTCCAATCTTAGTAAGTTCTTTCTTTAATTGATAACCTTTTGGTCCATATTGAACGAAATGCATTCCTAATTTAGTTGTAATAAACATTAAGGAAGCACATACCTGAGTAGCATCTCCTACAAATACAACTTTACAATCTTCTAATTTCTTTCCTTCTGGTAAATGTTCTGTCATAGTACAAATGTCTCCCATTTCCTGGGTTGGATGGTTGTAATCAGACATACCATTAATTACTGGTACTGTAGCATTTTTTGCAAGATCAACTACACTCTTATGTCTGTCTACACGTGCCATAAGAATATCTACTAATCTAGATAAAACACGGCTTGTATCCTCGATAGTTTCATGTCCTCCCAATTGAATCTGACCTGGAGCTAAATACTGGGCATGTCCACCAAGTTGTTCCATTGCTGTCTCAAAAGATACCCTTGTTCTAGTTGAACTCTGTTGAAAGATCATTCCTAATGTTTTATGTTTAAGTAACTGTGGATAATATCCATTCTTGATACATCTTTTCAACTTTAAGGATAAGTTAATAATATCCATCAATTCTTCCTTTGTAAAATCATTTGTGTCTATAAAATCTTTTACTGCCATTTTTTCTTCCTCCTAAAAATTAATGTTTTGTTATGAATTTTTTATTACTACTTGTAAAAGTTTTCTCACATAACTATTTAGCAATATCCATGCCAAAAATTAATTATAAGGAAATGGCTATTTTACTGAAATACCATACTTGAAATATTAAATAATTTATTTCAATTTGGGATATGTCACAAAAATTTACTGTGTTTAAATCAGTTTCTATATTTCAAAATGACATATACCTTTTATATATTAGAAATAGTACGCAAGTTTATTTGACATAACAAGAAAATCTATATCAAGTAAAAACTTTTTCGTGTTATTAAAAATAATTAAAACATATTTAAAGATTTCATAAAGTTAAACTTCTATTATGAATAGTCTCACAAGCTAAAATGCTCCTTGTAAATAATTTCACTATACAAAAATAAAGCCTAGAATAACTTTTATGCTATCTAGGCTCAAAATATCACATTTAAGGTAAATAAAATATTTTCTTCAAATCTACACTTTTAGGACTGTTATCTTCATTAGTTTCCATTATATCTTTCATATACTTCCACCACTTTTGACAAATCTCAGTATTTGCCATTTCATTGTATGATTTTTCATCTCTAGCTTCAACATATGAAAACAAATATCCTGTTTCCTCATCTAAAAATATAGAATAATTATCATAGCCATGCTTTTTTAATTCTTCTTTCATTTCAGGCCATATTTCATCATGCCTTTTTTTATATTCATCATAACAATTCTTATATAACTTCATTTTACAAGCTTTTCTAATCATATAACAATCCCCCACCTATAATATTTACATTATACTATATAGACATATTCATTTCTTTTTCAATTTGTTTTAAGCTCTTACCAGATGTCTTAGGGGCAAATACTATGCCAACTATCATACTTACTAATAAGAAAGCAGTCATGGTTAAAGCTAATCCCTGAAATCCCAATGTTGCTAATGTTGGTACGAAGAAACTCCAAAATCCAAGTCCAATACGTACAATTGAGAACATAATTCCCTGTGCTGTAGATCTAAATCTTGTAGGGAAAAGTTCACTTGACCATAATTGAAAAAATGGCTGCTGTGCCATACCCTGTCCAATGCCCCAAAGTATAACGTATGATAGAGAAATAACAAAATTTAATTTGAAGAATGCAAACAACGCCATAGAGGTAACGTTTACTATAGCCCCTATAAAAAATGTCCACTTTCTACCTTTGGAACTATCGCTAAAACGCATAAATATAGTTACTGTTGTAAATACAGATATTGCAAATTCCAGACATTGAAGTCCCACACTAGTTGCTTGGGATTGGGATCCAAAATTTTGAAGAATATATGGTAAGAAAAATCCTCCAGTTCCTGCTACCAAATTCCACAATCCATACATAGCTACAAGAAAAATAATTGACTTTAAATTTTGACCTTTAAATAAGCTGGATACACTAACTTTTTCACTTTTATCTATGTTCTTTAACTTTTTCTGTTCTTCTTCCCATGTCTGAGATTCTGACATATCATGACGCATTAACCATGTTATAAATGCTATTACTATAAGATGTAAAAATACTATTCTAGCTCCCCATATACCCAAAGGAGTTAATATAAATGATAAAGCTAATGTGCAAACAGGCCCAAGTGACCACAAAGCTTGTGCCAAACCTCCATGTTTTCCTCTTGAATCTGCCGGTGCCTGCTCTGCAATTAATGTCCATGATGCTGGTATATCTGCTCCAACAGCCAATCCAGCCACTATATATCCCAAAAACAACATCCATGGTTTTACAGCACAAACCAATATAAACATACCTATTATATATACTAAAAGATCATAAGCATATATCTTTTTTCTTCCAAACTTATCGCAGATTCTTCCTCCTATAAGTGCTCCTACCCCGGCAGATATTGCATTAGAACTTATAGCTCCTAATAGTCCAACAGTTGTATTACTCAAGTGAAATTGGGCTGCCCAAAGAGTCAATGCACTTGCGCCAGATACAATAGAACCTGAATCCAAGTAATTAGCCAAAGCTGCTGATATGGTCCATCTCCAGTGTTTTCTTTTTTCAGAAACTTCCATTACATAACATCCTCCCCGTTTATTAAAATTATTGATTATTACACTTTCATGAGAACATCTTCCAAAATAAAATATGTTCTCATGAAATAATTTTTCTAAAAAACGTTTTTATTTTAATATTCCATCTCTCACGATAACTTTAAATTCCCTTGCAAGCTCTTTTAACTGTTCGTCAGTTAATTCTTGTTTAATCTGACCACATGAATGAACTTTAACGTAAACTTCTGCTGCCTTTTCTACAGTTTCAATTAGTCCAAAAGCTTCATCTACAGTAGAACCTGTCCCAAATATGCCATGATAAGGCCATATAACTAGACGATATTCTTTCATTTTTTCAGCAGTTTTTCTTCCTATTTCATCACTTCCGGGCACCATCCACGGTAATATACCAACACCATCTGGGAATACAACAAGACACTCCGTACACATTTTCCATAATGTTTTAGTAAAAGTTGCTTCATCCAATTCATGAACAAATGTCATAGTTATAACATTTGTAGCATGTGTATGTATAACTACTCTATGACTTTTGTCAATTTTCAACCTTTCTATATGACTCATAAAATGGGCTGGCAGCTCACTTGTAGGACTTGATCCATCCTCATATCCCCAAAGAACGTATATACTATTTCCATTCTCTGAAACCTTTACTATTCCCAAATTTGTTTCTGGAGAATCAATCACATTTTTAAAATACTTACCTGTTCCTGTAACTAAAAATATCTTGTTTGCCAATTCTTTTACCGGGAAAGATAATTTGATTTCCCTTGTGAATTTATTTGTATCAATATATTTACTTACTTCATCATCATAAAGCAAATAGCTTATATTTCCTCCATTTCGTTCATCCCATCCCATTCTCCACATATTATAAGTAACTTTCATCATTTCTTTTAAAAATGGGGCTTCTAATATTTTATTATTACAGCATTTGTTATCCAATGTAATCATTCCTTTCAACTATTTCCTCTTAACTAATACATTCTTTTCATATTGTTTTACTTCATCAAACCATTCTTCACGTACAGGGACATCCATTTTTTCACAGTAATAATCCCATACATCGGAAAATGGATATGATTTAAATTCCTCTAATAACACAATTCTTGAAGTATAATCTTTTTCTAATTCCAATTTCTTTAATAATTCTGTAGGTTCCAGCATAGCCTTAAGCAGTGCCTTTATCATATTTCTTGCTCCAATAACCCATGCTGCTATACGATTTACGCTTCCATCAAAGAAATCCAATCCTATATGAGTTCTCTTTATTAAATCATTTCTAACAAGTTCATGGGCAATTTCTTCAAGTTCATCACTCATTATAACTATATGGTCACTATCCCATCTAACTGGTCTGCTTACATGTAATAACAGTTCATCAGTAAACATCAAAACTGATGATATTTTATTTGATATAGTTTCTGTTGGGTGAAAATGTCCAGCATCCAGGCATATTGCCTTGTTATTTTTAATTGCGTATCCCATATAAAATTCATGAGAACCAACTACATAACTTTCTGATCCTATCCCAAATACTTTACTTTCAACTGCATCCAAATTGTATTTTTCATCTACGTTCTGAGAAAATATTTCATCTAAAGAATCCTTCAATCTCTTTCTCGGTTCCAACCTATCTATTGGAGTATCCTTATATCCGTCTGGCACCCAAATATTAGTTACACATTTTTGTCCAAGTTCTTTTCCAAAATACTCTCCTATTTTCCTGCATGCCATACAATGTTTTATCCAAAAATCTCGAATTTTTTTATCAGGATTACTTAGTGTAAATCCATCTTCAGATTTTGGATGAGAAAAACATGTGGGATTAAAATCGAGTCCCAGTCCATTTTCTTTAGCCCATTTAACCCAGCTTTCAAAATGCTTGGGTTCTAATTCATCTAGTTCAACTTTTTCATGGGTGTCTGCATATATTGCATGCAAATTTACCTTATGCTTTCCAGGAATTAATGCAAGTGCCTTTTCTATATCATTTCTAAGTTCTAATACGTTTCTAGCTGCTCCAGGATAATTTCCTGTAACTGATATTCCTCCAGTTAATTCTTGGTCTTTGTTTAAAAATCCTCTGACATCATCTCCTTGCCAACAGTGCAGCGATATTTTTATTTTGGATAGCTTGTCCAAAACCTTATCCACATCAATGTCATATTTACCATATAATTTTCTAGCCTCACTATATCTCGTTAATATACTCTGATTCATATTCTTACCTCCATAAATTATTTTAAAATACATAATTTTAAGAATTTTTCATATATACCACTTAAATTTTTAACTTTACAAGGATTATATTCATCTATCTTAAAAGATTGCCTAACTAATTTTCTGGCTTCGGTAATATTTTGAATTTCAAAACTTGATATCATTTGGACTATTATGTTTCCAAGTGCCGTCGATTCCACCGGACCTGCTATTACCTCTCTCTCTATAACATCTGAGGTCGTCTGGCACAAAAGCTTATTTTGCACTCCACCACCAACTATATTCAAAGTATTAATTTTATTTCCGGTTACTTCTTCCAGCTCTTCAATCGATCTTCTATAAGTAAGAGCTAAACTGTCGAAAATACACCTTGATATCTCACCTGCAGTATGAGGAACATTTTGTTCACTTTCTTTACAATACCTCTGAATTTCCTCTATCATGTTTTCAGGTTTTATAAATCTACAATCATTACAATTTATAACATATTTAAAAGCTTGGACTTTAAGAGCTTCGTCAACCAATTCCGAAAAACTGTATTTGTTATTATAATTTCTACGCACCTCCTGTATTAACCACAACCCAATTATATTTTTCAAAAATCTGTAAGTGCTAAAGGCTCCTCTTTCATTTGTATAATTATTTTCAAATGCAGCTTTATTATTTATGGGCTTATTCATTTCTACGCCAAGCAAAGACCAGGTTCCACTACTTAAATAAGCAAAATTTTTATCACATCCTGGTACTCCAAGGACTGCCGATCCTGTATCATGCGTTGCAACCGATATAAGTGTACATTCTGGAAGGTTATACTTCTCTTTTAAACTTTGTTTTATACTGCCAACATTTTGTCCAGGCTGAATTAGTTTTGCAAATTGGCTTCTTTTAAGCCCTAAAATATTTAATAAGTCCCCATCATATTCTTTGGTCTCCAAATTCAATAATTGTGTTGTTGAGGCATTTGTAAGCTCATTTATATAATTTCCCGTAAGTAAATAATATAAATAGTCTGGAATTAATAATATTTTTTCCACCTGTTTGAGTTCATCTTTATTATGTACATAAAGTTGATACAGCGTATTAAAATTTAAAAATTGAATCCCCGTTTTTTTATATATTTCTTCAAGTGACATGAATTTTGAAAATTCCTCTATAGCATTTTTTGTTCTTTCATCCCTATAAGAATAAACTTTTGATATTCTATTTCCATGTTTGTCAAGTAAAACATAATCAACTGCCCAGGTATCTATTCCTAATGTACATTTATCTATTCCTAACTTAGCAGCTTTTTGAAGTCCTATTATTATATTGTTATATAAATTATTTATATTCCAAAAATACTCTCCATCTTTTCTTATAATTTTATTTTCAAATCTGTGGATCTCTTCAATGACTATTTTACTATTTACCATTTTTCCTAATACTAAACGTCCACTAGATGCCCCTATATCTACTGCTATGTGAAATTTCATCTTATTTAACACCTCTTTTTAGAACTCCCAATAATTAAATGTTTTGTACTCGTTTACATACATATTATATATTTGTCAGTGTTTGTTGTCAACATATTTTATTGTTATTTATTGTTTTTATCTTTTATTTTGTTGTATTTTATCTACATTCGTTATTAAATCAACCTCTTATTTTAAATTTATTTACTATTTTAAAACCTTTGGAAATATTAATATTATATTTTTTACTACTTTATAAATATCTTAATAGATACTAGCTTTATTGGGGTATACTATACCACAGTATTCACTAAAACCTTATTATCATTATCATTTGTTACTAAAATTGTACAACTAATAAGTAGACAAAAAATTAGTTATATCTATTTTAAAATTATCTTTATTTAAGTCTCAAAACAACATAAAGCAACATTTTGTATTGCTTTCTATAGATTTAAGGACTATATTCTGTTACAATAAATAATATATTATAGTTTTATATACTAATGGGAGGTATTTTGTCCTATGCTAGCAATAGAAAGAAAACAAAAGATAAAAGAAATTATTATGAACGAAAAAAAGATTTATGTAAATAATTTAAGTAAACTATTTGAAGTTACAGAAGAAACTATTCGTCGAGATTTAGAAAAATTAGAACAGGAAGGCATCGTAACAAGAACTTATGGAGGGGCTATATTAAATAGAGAACAGACTAATGATGATCAACCATTCTTGAAAAGAGCAACAAGAAATTTAGAAGCAAAACAAAAACTTGCCCTAAAAGCACTTCCATTTATAAAAGAAAAATCTACAATTATGGCAGATTCAAGTTCTACTGTTCTAGAATTATTGAAACTATGCAAAGGAATTAAAGATATTACTGTTATGACCAATTCCATTGAAATATTAAATAGTTTATCAAGATCCTCCGTAAATGTTATTTCAACTGGAGGAATTTTTAATTACAATTCAATGTCATTAACAGGTTCTATCTCCAAAGATGTTATAAAAAAATATAATGTTGACTTAGCTTTTATAAGTTGTAAGGGACTTGATAAAAATAAAGGTATTACTGATTCTAATGAATCTGAAGTTGAACTTAAAAGAGCTATGGCTAGTCAATCTAGCAAAGTATTTCTATTAGTAGACAGTTCAAAGTTTACCAAAGTAGCTTTTATCCACTTGTTTGATTTTAATAATATAGACTATATAGTTACAGATATTAGTCCTTCTCAAGATTGGATAGATTTTTTACATAAACACAATATAGAACTTATCTTCTAAATCCTTACTCCATATATTTGGGGGATGAGCATAGATTTAATTTTTATATAAATCTATGTTCATCTCCATCCAAATAAACTTTTGTATTTATGCCTCCCTAAAGACTACAGTTTCAGCAATATTATTTATATTTCTCCTGAGTTTTATAAGCCCTCTATTGTCTCTAGAAGGATGAATTCTATTTGTAAGCAATATAAACGCAAACTGGTTCTCAAAATCTATAAGTACAGAAGTACCAGTAAATCCTGTGTGAAAAATGCTTCTTCTTGATGACAAATCTCCCATACTATTTATAGAACCCAAATCATTTTTAACTTGCCACCCTAAACCTCGTTTTTCATTAAGCCCTTCAGTATTATATTCCATTATCATCTTTATTGAATTTTCGCTAAGAATCCTCTTATCATTAAGTATGCCCTTATTTAACATCATCCTGCAAAACTTTCCTAAGTCCTTTACAGTAGAAAATAATCCTGCATGACCGCTTACTCCTTCAAGAATATGCGCCTTCCCATCGTGAACTGTTCCTCTAATATATCCTCTTGAATTCTTATATTCAGTAGCTGCACATCTATTTTTTAAGTTATCCTTTGGATTGTACCAAGTGTCTTTCATATTAAGGGGTTTAGATATATTTTTACTAAAATATACGTCAATAGGACCTGCCACCTTTTCTATGATAAGTCCTAATAAAATATATCCTATATCCGAGTATAATACTTTTTTACCTGTTTCATACTCCAATTCCGTAGAAAATACACCTTTTATAATATCCTGTTTATCTTTGCATAATATCTTATAATCTTGTATATCAGAAGGCAGACCAGAGGTATGTGTTAGCAAATTGTATATAGTCACATCTTTATACTTAAAATTAGAGAAAATATCACATACGTTTGTAAACAAAGTAATTTGTCCATCTTCTATTAATTTTAAAATAATAGTAGTAGTAGAAATAACTTTGCTTAAAGAGGCCAAATCATAAATAGTATTTATATCTACCAACTCTTTTGTTGGAAGTAGTTGCAAATAACCTTCTGCACCAAATTGACTTTCCTCCCTAGTTACTATTCCAAAGCATGCTCCTGGAAATACTCCATTATTTACGCACTTTTTAATATATTGTTTTAAATATTTAAATCTATTTTTATCAATCATACAGCTACAGATCCTTTATTAAATCCATAAAATTACTTTCAGGTTCATCTGGAACCATTCTTGCTGTAATTTTTAATCCCATGGAATTCAATTTTCTAAAAGCCTCAACATCTTCCCTTGATACATTTACTGATTTTTTAACATTTGTACTTCCATCTTTAGGAGCCATATTTCCTACATTAACCATAGGGAGTTCTATTCCTTTTTCCAGAAGTCTAACACAATCTTTTGGGTTTTTGAAAATTACAAATACCTTGTCATTATCATACTTTCCTTCTTTAATTCTTACAGCCGCTTTTTCTACTGTAAGCACAGACAGACGTACACTAGGTGGAGTTGCCAGTTTCAAAACATATTTTTGTGTTTCACTGTTGCAGGCTTCATCATTGACTACCATTATTCTGCTGCATCCCAGTGTATTAGTCCAGACGGTAGCAACCTGACCATGAATTAATCTTTCATCTATTCTTACATGAATAATTGACATTAATATTACCCTCTTTCTTTCATATATCTTAATAAATAACATAAGCAGTATTTTACTACTAATACTGCTTATGGAAAAATATTATCCTAGTATCCTAAGGTTATACAAAACAATTCCCAGTACGATTAAAAATAATATAAGCTTTGTAGAAGTCATTTTCTTTTTTCCAAGAAGCCAATATGATAAAAGGACTATGGCAAGTGGAATAAGACCTGGCATTATTTTATCCAGCATATCCTGTGCCACAAGTTTTACACTTCCTGACTTGAATACATATGGAACCTTTACATTTATAACAGAAGGTGCCAACGCGCCAATGACTATCAAACCTAGTATGGATGCCCCTTCAGTTAATTCCTTGAGTCTTCCACCAACACCTGTTATTATTTTCTTACCTTGATTATAACCTATATGAGTAAATTTGTACCTAACCCACCACATTGCAAAAGCAGGAATAAACGGTATTACTACTCCAAAAACACTACCTTGCATAGCCATATATGCTGCTATACTAAATACTATTGTTCTATATATAGCAACAAATACTGTATCACCAATTCCAGCAAGCGGTCCCATTAAAGCTGTGTTAAATGAACTTATTGCATCCTCATCCTTTACTCCGTACTGCTCTTCCATTGCTATATCTGCACCTAATATAAGATGTGACATGGCTGGAGTTGTATTAAAATATTGTAGGTGTATCTTTAGTGCCTTTTTCATATCATCCTTATTTTTGTATAACTTTTTCAATACAGGAATAATAGCAAAGCAATAACCAAGTCCCTGCATTTTTTCATAATTGAATCCAATCTGTAATCCAAATAATGCTCTCCAAAAAACTTTAGTTATATCTTTCTTTTCTATTTTTTTAGTTCCGTCATCCTGGATCTCCTTATCACTTTCATTTTGATTTACAACTTTAAGTTCATCAGTCATCTATGTCACCTCCATCAGATAAAACTGGCTTAATTTCCTTTTTAAGCATGAGATAAATTGCTGCAATTGCAAATCCTACTAGAGCAACACCCATCATTGGAATCTTTCCATAAGCTACTAAAACAAATCCCAATATATAGAATGCATAATATTTTTTAAGTGATAGGTATCTCATTAGAATTGCAATACCCATTGCCGGAAGAATGGCACCTGATACTTTAAGTCCGCCCATAAGCCAATTTGGAATGTATAAATTTATTGCCTTAACCACTGCATTACCAAAGAAAAGTCCTAAAAATACAGGTAATCCTCTGCTTATAGCCCATGTTGATATACATAGAAGATTCATCCTTGATACTCCATCTGCATTTCCATCTTCAGCATATTTATCTGCTTTATGCTGAAAAAATATGTTAGACAATCTAGCAAGTATATCCATTTGAGTAAGTAACAATCCTATAGGAACTGCTACTCCAATAGCAAAAGCAACTTTTTGATGTGATATAATTGCAAATGCCGTTCCAATAATTGCAGCAGACATAAAATCTGGTACTGATGATCCACCATAAGTTGCAACACCTAAAACCATTAATTGTAATGTAGCTCCTACAACAAGTCCCATTTTAATATCTCCTAAAATAAATCCTGTAAAAAATCCAGCGAACAACGGGGCTGAAGCTGATGTAGAAATTCCTAGTCCATCAATGATTGAGTAAGATGCATATATAGTTAGTATTAAAATCTGCCATAAAGCTAATCCATGCATTAAAATCACTCCTTATTTTTATTATTCATCTAAATTATTTTTAATGTCATCCTTAATATCCTTAATTCCGTCTCTTCCCACCTCAATGAGATGTTCTTTTAATTTTTCATAGTCATCATACTCGGATATGGCAAATTCTACTACCATAATTAAGTTTAATCCACTAAGTAAAGTAACATCATCCCTTTTAATCAACTTTTCTACAGCTACATTACAAGGTGTACCACCTAATAAATCTGCTATAACAACAATATGATTGAATCTTGATGATATTGTTTTCATTAGTTCATCTAATTTTGTACTCGTCCCCAGCATACCATCATTAGCTTCCATATTTAAAGCATATGCATTCTTTATCTTACCAACAATCATCTCTGCACTTTTTAAAGTTTCACGTGCCATATTGCCATGACTTGTAAGTATTAATACTGTGTCCTTCATAAAATCCTCCTTTCATATTACCTGTATAACTGTTTATAGCAAAACTAATACCAAAGATGTTTATAATTTTTTAATCAATATACACTAGTGTTTTCAGGGGTTTAAAAAAGTAAGAATACACTTTAATAATGAAATTATTATAGTATTCTTACTTTTTGAAACACTTTAATACACTAATTTAGTTGTTACTACTTCTATATTCTATTTGTGAACTCCACTATGAATGTAAAAATAGCTTAGTTACTTTTCTAAACTTTCATTTATTATTAGATTTATATTTTTTATTTCTTCATTATTAAGTTTTATTCCAAAGTCTTTATAGACACTTTTTGCAAATTTACTTTTAATAATATGATCATTGCCTTCTTGCTTTTCGCTAAATTTAAGCCTTTCTATTGCATACGCTATATGAATTGCAAGTAAAGTATATATCTGATTGTTAAACTTAGTACGTTTTTCCTCCTCTATTTCTTTTATATACCTATCCACATATATCATTATTTTGCTGCCAGAAAAGAACTTTAAATTTTCATCTAGCGCACTGCTTATTGCACCATAGGCTACAGTTCTATCATTAACCATTTCTTCAAGGTCAACTAGCTGATTATCACTTACAATGCTTAACACTTTCTTTAATCCGCTTCCTGTTACAAAATCCATAAGATTTATAAATGGTATATCAGTCATTCCTGGATTTATACTTCCAACTATAGCTGCAATGTTTCTATTTCCCGCCAGCCTTTTGATCTTTTCAACATCTTCTTTCTTATTACCAATATTTATTTCAAAAACCTCTACATTCCTTATACAATTTATTTTGAATGCTTTTAGTATAAGCTTTTTCAAGTAAATTGCAGTTCCCTTTCCTGTACTACAAGTAGTAAAAATAACTTTTTCCTTCTCCTTATAATCTGTAATCTCATTTTCAGTATTAATTAAAAGATTTTTACCCGTTTCAATCACTGATAATGCCACATTTTTTAAAGTTGAATATGGAAGCATTGATTTATGTGAAGCCTCCATTAAAATTGGCATACTTAAGTTATCAATTGTTATAACACTTATTCCAGTCTCTTTTGTAATTTCACTTCCAAATGTCTTTAAAGATCCCATATCCACCATCAGAAGTATACCTTTTCCTTCATCTATATGTTTACATATACCAATTGCTTTTTTCAATACATCAGAAGGTTCATCCTTAAGACTCATGTCTATACCCACTACATGATTTGTATCCCATAAGGTATTAACTACACTTACCATATTTGTAGCAACATTGTCACCATGAGCTATGACTACAATTGGAATTTTCTTTAATTCACTTTTTTCTTCTCCTGTAAGATGAAGTATCATACTTATAAATTCTATTTCATTTTTTGGTATTTTATATTCAGCTATTGATGATAACCTTTCATATATATATGTAGCTATTTTGTATTCAATAGGATTTTTATCCTTTACATCTAACATCTTTATAGAACTGCTCTGTGCCCTTCTCTCATACATGGAATTTATATGAAAAGCTAGTGCCACAAATGTATTTTCTGATATATAAAAATTAAATTTTGTTTTAATCTCTATGCATAATAGCTTGAGGTTGCTAACTATTTTATCATCTATAAATTTAGATAGTTCAGATTCTTTAAGTCCCCGAGACATCAATCCCCTATTGTATGCAATAAAATATTCTTCTAAATCTTTGTATAGATTATCTTTCAGCTTTTCTTTTTCCATATTTGTGTGCTTATATTTATTAAATTTTTCATCAAGATAAACATATACATTGTTGGAAAAATCATCTTCATTATAATCAATATTAAATTTTTGCTTTTTTCCTTGAAAAAATGTTTTATCTTCATAACCTATAATTTTCAAAATTTCTTCTCTTCTTGCTTTATTGTTAAGCAAAATACCTTTAACATTTTCCGGTAAGTAGCTTAGTACTATTCTAATACTGTCCTGATTTATAAGATATTCCATATACCCCCTTGAAGAAGCCAGTTCAATACAAGATTTTATATCTCCTACATTTGCCGGAGGCAAATACATTGCCAGAGCTGTAAGTACATCACTACTTACCTTTATCGGTATTTGAATTCTCATTGATTCTTTGTTGAAGAAGTGGGATATTAACTTCAACCTTTCTCCTACAGGTCTTTCACCTAAACCTGGCATCTTAATTACAATAGGTATTCTTCTATAAAACGTTCCTAAAAGAACTGACTCAGGTGGCTCTGTAGTAGCGGCTACTGTAAGTATATTTACACTTTTCTCTTCAATACCACCAAGTCTTCTAAACTTACCTTTGTCCAAAAGTGTAAATAACATTTCCTGACCTTCTGGGGGAAGCCTATGAACTTCATCTAAAAATAAGATGCCACCATCAGCTTTTTCAACTAATCCACATCTGCTTGTATCACTTCCTGTATAAGCCCCTTTCACACTTCCAAATAAAATTGACATAAGAAGTTCCGGGTTATTAGAATAATCAGCACAATTAAAAGACACTAAAGGTGCCTTTTCCTTTAAAACTTTATTTTCTAGAGCAAATTTATACATATAGTCTACAAACATAGTTTTACCAGTGCCTGTTTCTCCTAATATCAATGTGGATAATCCATGAGGAGGATATAAAATAGCTGCCTGAGCCTGTTTTACTTGAGAATTTAATGAACCATCATAACCAATAAGCGATGTAAAACAATTAGCAATTCTTTTTGTTTTTCTATAATCGTTTTCCTTAAAATCCTGCTTTTTGCTATGAAAATTATTATTTAATGCCCACTCTTTATCTACATACAAAGTAGGTCTTCCCTCAATTTTAAATACACTACCTTCTTTATACAATTTGTTCAAATCTGCTGAAACATTACTTCTTATAATATTAAGATCTGCTGCTATCTGACTTGCAGAAAATCCAACATCTTTTATATCATCTTCCATATTATTTTCCAAGGATTTTAGATTAGTGCAGAGTTTTTTTAAATGTTCATATATTCTATCTTTCCTTAACATATATACCACTCTCAATCTAAAAATATTATATAAAAAATACGCTGTTGACATCATTATTTGTCAGCAGCTTGAAGTATTACATTAAATCTAATGCCTTTTTTACATATCCATTGACCTTTTTTAAAAGTTCTTCTGCATCTTCTTTTTGAAGTCCTGTTTTTATAATTACTATGCTGAGCTTCACATCATTATTAGTAGCTTGAAGTACTTTTTCTATCGTTTCATATGCTGCACCAGTTGCAAGTTTTACTATTCTTCTTGCCCTTGCTACAAGTTTTTCATTTGTTGCCTGTACATTTACCATCAAGTTTTCATATACTTTACCAAGTTTTATCATAGTTCCCGTAGTAAGCATATTAAGTATCAGTTTCTGAGCTGTACCAGATTTCATTCTTGTAGAACCCATTATTACTTCAGGACCAACCACAACTGCTATAGGTACATCTGCTATATTTGCCATTTCACTTTCAGGATTCATAGTTACACATAACACTGCCGCACCAACTTTTTTTCCATATTCCATAGCACCTATTACATAAGGTGTCCTTCCCGATGCAGCTATTCCACAAACTACATCTTTACTTGTTAAGTTATTTTGAATCAAGTCCTTTTTTCCAAGTTCTTTACTATCCTCTGCTCCTTCTACCGCCTTAAATATGGCTGTTTGTCCTCCTGCTATCATTCCCTGTACCATATCATCACTTACTCCATAAGTGGGTGGACATTCCGATGCGTCTAATATACCAATTCTTCCACTTGTTCCAGCTCCAACATATATAAGCCTTCCTCCTAAGCTAAGTCTTTCAGCAATTATATCTACAGCCTTTGCTATACTTTCCTTTGCTTTTCCTACAGCTTCAGGAACTTTTTTGTCCTCCTCATTTATCATCTCTATCATTTCTAATGTACTGACGTTATCTATGTTCATAGTATTTGGGTTTCTTCCTTCAGTCACAAGCTTTGACAATTTTTCAACATCCATTGTTATCCTCCTTAGTTCGCTGCAAAACAAAATACTTGTCTTATAGCAAAATATGATTAAACTTACAACAATTTTGCAGCACCTTTATCTACAATTATAGTAGCATCTGAATGAAGCTGTAAAATTGAAGCAGGCACTTCAGGACATATCTTACCTTTTACCGTTTTATAAATTGCATCTGCCTTAACTTCTCCATTTGCTAATAATACTACCCTCTTTGACTGCATTATGGTCTTAATTCCCATACTTATAGCCGTGGTAGGGACTTCATCCTTTGAATTAAAAAACCTAGAATTAGCTTCAATAGTCATTTTATCTAGCTTTACCAAATGAGTTTCTGCTTCAAAATTAACATCTGGTTCATTAAAGCCTATGTGACCGTTAGCTCCTATTCCTAAAATCTGAATATCAATTCCACCCTTATTTTTAATTTCATCCTCATAATTCCTGCATTCTTCATCAATATCCTTTGCGGTACCATTTGGGATATATATTTTTTCCTTTTTTACATTTACATACTTAAAAAAGTTATTATTCATGTAATAATAATAGCTCTCAGGATTTTCCCTTTGAATTTTATAATATTCATCTAAATTGAAAGTAGTAACACCTGAAAAATCTACTTCTTTATCTTCATATAATTTTATAAGCTCTTTATACATGCCAAGAGGAGTATCCCCTGTAGCTAGTCCTAGCACACTGTCATGTTTTAAAATAACCTGACTACTTACCATAACTGCTGCTTTTTTACTCATCTCTTTATAATTATCTGCTATTATTACCCTCATTAAGATACCTCCTTCTTATTTTCTGTAAATTATTTTTCCTTCTGATACAGATAAACTTACTTTTAAGTTTTCATCAAATATAACTAAATCTGCATCTTTTCCTATTTTTATACTTCCTTTTCTATCATCAATTTTTATAAGCTTTGCTGGGTTTAAACTTGCTAAAGCTACAGCTTCATAAATTTTAAGGTTTGTATATTTTAATATGTTGAGTACCGCCTTATTTAAAGTTAAAATACTTCCTGCTAAAGTTCCATCAATGAGCCTAGCAGAATTATTAGCTACAATTACTTTTTGACCTCCAAGTTCCCATTCTCCATCTTCCATACAACCAGCTCGCATAGAATCAGTGATTAAAATCATCTTGTCCTTTCCTTTAGCATTTAACAAAATTTGAAATATATCCGGATGTATGTGTATTGTATCTGCTATTAATTCAAAACTTACATTACTTTTTAATACTGCACCTACTACTCCTGGGTTTCTGTGATGCAGTGGTGTCATTGCATTAAACATATGAGTAGCATGGCTTATTCCAGCTCTAACAGCTTCCTTTGCTGTTTCATAATCTGAATTTGTATGTCCCATTGAAAGTACTATGTCCGAGTTGTTTTTAACCTTTTTTATAAAATTAAACTCAAAATCTTCTTCTGGAGCCATAGTAATTATTTTAATTATATCTATGTAATTTTTAATAAATTCAAAATCAGGCTTCAATATATAATCTTTTTTTTGAGCTCCCCTGTATTTTTCACTTACAAACGGTCCTTCCATGTGAATACCAAGTACCTTAGCTCCGTTTATATTTTCTTTCATGGCAAGTCTTACAGCATCCATTGCCTTGTATATCTTCTCTCTTTTCATAGTCATAGTAGTTGGTAGAAAGGCTGTAACTCCATTTTTAGCTATAGTTTCGCTTATAATTTTAAGATCAGATATTTCGCCATCCATAGTATCTTTTCCACCAGAACCATGAATATGAACATCTATAAATCCTGGGGAAACATATTTACCCCCAGCATCTATTATTTCATTCATCTTTTCACTAAGTCCCTGTTTTTCAAATATTTCTTTATCTAGAATATCCACTACTTTTTCACGAAAAACCAGAACCTTGTTTTCTATAACCTCATTTTCTAAAATTATTTTTCCATTTATAATACACTTACTATCTTCATACATCATTTATCACTGGCCTCTTTTAATTGAAAGTATATATTTCTGTTTATGTTAAAATAACTTCATATCTATAGTTATCACTTCTATATATAGATTTTGTATATTCTATAGGTCTTTCTTTTTCATCAAAGGTAGTCCTTCTAAATAGCAAAGCCAAACTTTCATTTTTTAAACCTAAAAGAGATGCCTCATAATCATTTACTTTAGTTGGTTCAATTGTTTGTTTTGCCTTGCTAGGAAAACATTTATATTTTGTTCTAAATATCTTATATAGAGATTTATTATCTATCATCTCTCTAGTCATATCTCTAAACATATAATAGGGAATCCATACAGTTTCAATAGCTATTGGCTCCATGTTTCTCATTCTCAGCCTATTGATTTCTATTACCATGTTTTCACTATCCGGAAGTTTAAAAATTATCTTATGCTTTTTTGTAGCTTTTTTTACCTGAAAATTTAATACCTTAGTATTAGTCTTATGTCCCTCATCTTCCATTTCTTCTGTAAAACTTTTAAGTCTTGAAAGTTGTTGATTTGCCTTAGCCTCTGAGACAAATGTTCCCTTTCCTTGTTTTCTATATAGAACCCCTTCATTTACTAGAGACATTATAGCTTTATTTACAGTCATCCTGCTAACCCCTTGAACTTCACACAATTCTCTTTCTGTGGGAATAGCATCCCCTGGCTTCAATTCTTCATTTTCTATCATTTCCTGTAAAATTTCCTTTATCTGATAGTGAAGTGATAACGGATTATCTTTTGAAACTTTTCTCAAATCTTTTCACTCCTATTCATCAACGTTTACTATATTAGTATATCATTATGTTGTCATGTTGTATATACCAATAGTTTTTAGCAAACAAATCTCATAAAATAAAGCAAACATTTTAGATAAATGCCTGCTTTGTTTTTTTATCTTTAAATATTTAATTTTTTACGTTTTGACTCTATCCTTTGAAGCATTTGCTCTGCTGCCTTATCTGGATCAGGTTCTACAAAGAATTTTGAACCATAGTCATCTTCCATCTTATTTAACAGATAATCTGCAACAAATGGACCTCCAGTTACAGGTGGAACAACACCGAACCATGCATCTATACCGCTTCCTACTACATACATTCCTATAGCTACTGCTTTTTCTGACATCCATTCAGGAGCAGCCCCAACTACTGGCAAATCGCTGATATCTAATTTTAAATAATTTGCTAGTTCACCAACAAGTTGTAAATTACGACTGATGTCAACACATGAACCTTGGTGAAGAACCGGTAGAATATCCAATAAACCACACACTTTTTTAAGTCCAGGACCAACTATCTCTTTAGCTTCTTTTAAAAGCAATCCTGCCTTTGCTACTGCATGAGCTGCACAGCCCGTAACAACTACTATTACATCATGTGAAATTAAATGCTTGATCATTTTTACTATAGATGCATCATGTTCAACTTTCGGATTATTACAACCTACAAAAGCAGCTGCACCTCTTATACCCCCCGATAACATAACATCTGCAAGAGGTTTAACTGTTTGAAGCTAATCTATATTTGAATTGACAACCTTGTCAAGGGTGTCAACTATAGCTTCAGTACTAAATTCAACCACTGCATCACATTTTTCATGAGGAATTAGAACTTTTTCTCTATCTCTATTCTTATAATTTAATATAGCTTCTTTCAATATCTGTTTTGCAGATTCATAGGCATTATCTTCATTAAACTCAATGTATACGGAATCTGTTATTTTAGCTTTTGGTGATAATGTGAGTTGAAGTGCATTATACTAACTATATCTTTATAAATTGCCCTTGGAGTTACACCAAGCCTGTCCCATACTTCTTTTCTTTTTTTAACTAAATAGGGTTTTAGGTATTTTTAAGATTATACAATGTATCTTTATGAAATTTTTTATAAGATACTTTTTCTATTTTATATAAGAAGGATATATTGTATTTAATATAATTTTTCTCATTATTATACTAATAATGAGATTACCCCTAACATATTTGTTTTTATATTTAAATTATACGACAGATATTTACATTTGATAAACAACTCAAATTTACACTTATACAACTAAAAGTTATAACTTTAAAATTTAAAAGAAGGCTAAAAACGGTTTATTTTCTCTATTTTAATGTACATTATTATTGGTCCATGCCTTATATAGAAGTTTAACAGCTGGATTAATTTCATCTAATTTTACTCCTCCAAATCCCAACATAACAGTACCTTTTAAACTGTTCTCAGGATATTTTCAAAACTTCGACGTAGGATATACTTTTACACCAACTTCATGAGCTCTTTCAATTAACTCCTTTTCTGACACATTTTCTTTCACCTGTACTAAGATGTGAAGACCAGCATTCATACCATAAATAGAAATTTTGTCTCCAAACATTCTTTTCAAACTTTCAACTAGTGCATCATGTTTTTTCTTCTGCATCCTATTAGTTTTTCTAAGGTAGCTTTCCCAATGCCCTTCTTTCATAAAAAGTTCTAAAGTTTTTTGGATAATAAAAGGGACAGAAGGTGGATACCCATCAAACATTACAGTAAACTTATTTAACATACATTTAGGAATGATCATGTATGATAAACGTAATGTTGGAAATAAAAATTTTGAAAAACTGCCGATATATACAACTCTATCACTACAAAGAGATTGAAGAGACTGCACAGGTTTTGTATTATATCTAAGGTGGCAGCTATAATCATCTTCAATAATTATTGAATTGTTTTTAATTGCCCATTCTATAAGCTCAAGTCTTCTAGAAATAGGCATTATAACTCCTAAAGGATATTGATGTGATGGAGTAACATGCACAGCTTTGGTATTTGTAGAACTTAGTTCCACTACATTTAGTCCCGATGAATCAAGAGAAATGGGCTTTACATTAAATCCATGATTTTCTAAGGTACGGCAAGTTATATGATGTCCTGGTTCTTCCATTGCAATTGTGGTAGTAATATCCTTAATAAGTTGACAGAGCATACCTAAACAGTAATTCACGCTGGCCCCAATCAAAATTTGCTCTCTAAACTGCTGGTACAACTGAATATATAATGGGACATTACTTTTATCCTTTAAAACAAACATATGCTCACATTCTTTTAACCCAAAATCATGATTCTTTAAGAATACGTTTTTTTCTAGTTGGCCTCATTCTTTTTTCTAAATCTGGCACTTTTACATATAACACTAGTGTTTTACAATAAATTTATATTACTCAACAGGGCTTAAGCAAGGCAATTAGTAATTTGGAAGAAGAACTTCAATATCCTTTACTTCATACTACACCTAAAGGAATCAAAATAACAAAATATGGGCAATACTTGCAAAAACGATCGGAACATATTGTACAGGAGTTTGATTTGATTTTAGATGACATGAATAAAATGGCTAATATCAATGAGGGAACTCTAACCGTATGTTTTAGCTTTGGAGTTCTTAATGCTCTATCACCAGATATTATATCTGACTTTCAAAAAACTTATCCTAACATTAAGTTAGTTATAAAAACTTATCCTGATTCAATTTGTGAAGAAGTTGTTATGAATGAAAAAGCAGATCTAGCTATTTCAATTGGCCCTATTAATGAAAAAACTTTTAATTCTACTGCCATTAAATCTCAGTATCCTTGTATTTTAGTAAATAAAAAAAATCCATTGTCTAAAAAAACATCAGTGGATTTTAAAGAATTAAAAAACGAAAAATTTATTATTCTTAATGAAAAATTTCATTTTTATCACAACTTTATTAATAAATGCAGAGAATCAGGTTTTGAACCAAATATAGTCTTTACTACCTCAGAAATCATTACCGTTCATAAACTAAGTCATTTCAATAAAGGTATTGGAATAAGTATTGATTTCATGGCTAAAGATATTAACTATGAGGACATTTATCCGATTCCTTTTAAAGACCCTTCTTTCAAATGGGAAATTTGTTTAATAACTAAGAAACACCGATTTGAGCCCAATTTAGTGAAAATATTCACAAATTATATGCTAAATTACTAAAACTACTATACATGCGCTATTTTTACTTACTAAGTTACTGTAACATCTGTACTATAATTAATTGAAATTCATTTGCACTAAAAAGCCAAAAGATAAGCAGCTGTAATTTCATAACCATTTATTTTTTGGCACTTCTAGCAGCATTTGACCCTACAGTCTACTGATTATCAATTAGCACTTTTATACTATACTAATTAAACTTTTTTAGATACTTCTTCCAATACTTCAGCAGTTGAAGAAAGTTCTTGAATAGATGAAGTTATCTCCTCTATTGCACTGCTTGCTGCTTCAAAATTGGAATTTGATTTATTTATACTATTAGTAACAAGTTCCATAGAACTAGTAATTTCTTTTAGCACGGAATCAATTTCTTTAACTGATTCACTACTTGATTTAGACAATTTTCTTATTTCTTGTGCAACTACACCAAAGCCTTTTCCATTATCTCCTGCTCTTGAAGCTTCAATAGCTGCATTTAATCCCAAAAGATTTGTCTGCTTTGAAATGCTTTGTATAAATCTTAAGATTTCATTAGTATCCTTAGCATTTTTATTAGCTTTATTTAATGCATTAGAAGTATCTTCATTTGAGTTAACTATGTTTTGGATTTGCTCGGAAATATCACTGCTTGCCAAGGACATTTGTTTAAGAGAACCAGATACATTTTTAGATAGAGTCAGCACCTTATCCATATTTTCAAGACTTTGTGCTGCTAGTAAAAGACCAATTACCTTGTTATTATTATCTTTAATTGGAATTGAGTACGATCTAAAAGGTACTCCATATAATTCTTTGGAAACAATATCTATTACTGGCTTTCCAGTTCTTAGTGCCTCACCTGGCGGTCCTTTTCTTGGTATTGGATCTCCTTCTTTACTTGATAAACTTAGCTTGTCACTATAAAGAATCTTTAAAATTTTTTCTGTATCAGTAATATATATAGTTATATGATGACCAAAAAGTATATCTATGTATTGCAATGAATCATTTAAAGAATTAAATATTGTATTTTCAACCATTGGTGATAACATATTTTTTCCTCCAATTAATTTACTATAAATACAATATATATTATACATCTTATTTGTATAAATTCAAATATATTCCTCACATTTGTATATAAGTAAATTCATGATTAATTTACCATATACCTATTTTATGAAAACACTGCAAATAAGAAAACACCCGCTAGTCTCCTGCAATATTACTACAATAAACAAGTGGGTATTCCATTTAATATTAAATCTAAGGCTTACTATATTGTAGGGCTTCTCTCCCTTCATCACCAGTACTTATACGTATAACGTTTTCAACATCATAAACAAATATTTTTCCATCACCTATTTCTCCTGTGTGGAGTATTTTTTTAGCAGTTTCAATAACAAGCTCTACAGGTACTTCACAAACTACCACTTCTACTTTTACTTTTGGTAGTAGATTAATATCCATGGTCAACCCACGATAATATTCCTTATAACCTTTTTGTACTCCACATCCTAAAACATTTGTAACAGTCATACCCGTAACACCAATGTCATTTAATGCTTCTCTTAATTCCTCTAATTTAGCTTTGTGAGTAATAATATCCACCTTTTTAAGTTTATTACCCATTGTTTTACCTCCCTTATTAAATATATTTCAATTTCTTTCGTAATTCTACAATCATTGATCTGGATACTTAAAATGTACAAATTAATAAATTAATTCTTTACATAATATTATATCAAGTACGATTTCAAAGGTTACCTACTCTTTTCAGATTTTAATTCCAAAATCACTTAAAATACAAATTTATATTATGTATTTAAATTTTATACTATTTTATAAAGACTTTTCAACTATATTTTTATATTTATATTAAACTTACAATCCTCCATAGGCTTCTTCACCATGTTCTGTAATATCTAAACCTATCTGTTCATCTTTTTCACTTGCTCTTATACTGCTTACGACATTAATTACTTTAATTATAATAAATGTAACTACTGCTGCATATATAATACTAGATAAAATGCCTATAACCTGAATTCCAATCAATTTCGGATTTTCATGTATTAATCCATTTCCACCAGCTGAATTTACTGACTTCCATGCAAATATTCCAGTAGCGATTTCCCCCATATTCCTCCTACACCATGACATCCAAAGATATCTAATGCATCATCATATCCAAACTTAGCCTTAATAAAAGTAATAGATATATAACATATAACTCCTGCTACTAAACCAACAATCATTGAAGATAGAGGGCTTACAAAATCTGCAGCTGGAGTTATAGCTACAAGACCTGCAACTATTCCACTAACAACTCCAAGAGAAGTTACTTTCTTTCTATAAGTAAATTCACAAACACTCCAACTTACTACCGAAACTGCTGCAGTTACTATGGCAAACATAAGCTGAAATACCATAAATGCTTGCTGTGGAATTGTACTTCCATAATTGACGTTTGGCGCAAATTCTACTCCTTTTAAGCCAGCAAAATTAAGACCACCTATTAATCCTCCTATATCCTTTCCAAAACATAGTGTATACCCTATAAGTATCCTCTGAATAGATACTATTGCTAGAGCCGAATAACTATGAAGGGTGCTGTTTAATGTATTCTTGCCTCTAATCATTCCCCCATAAAATAAAGCTAACCCTGGGGTCATAACCATTACCAGTACTGTACTCATAATTACAAATACAGTATCTGCTCCATTTACTCCACTCATAAAACACCTCCTAAAATAACAAACTTTTTTATATAATACTAACTTTTTTATAAATTTTCTATAGTTATATTAAATTTTCTATTAATTTATCATTTTTACATACTTTTGTTGATAATTTTAAAATGAAGTGCATATGTATAAATTTTAATTAAACATCCTACAGTGGTATTAAGTCCAATCAAAGAACACACAAAAACACCCACTAGTCTACTGTAATATCACTACAATAAACAAGTGAGTGTTTCTGTATTTAGAACCTGTGAAATTCTTTCTTGGTGCTCCTAGCAGGATTCGAACCTGTGACCTACTGATTACGAATCAGTTGCTCTACCATCTGAGCCATAGGAGCAAAACACAATACTATTTTAATACAAAATTCTATTTTAATCAAATATAAAAAAAATTTTTTTATATTGTTATCATAATCATCCAAATATGATTAATTTCTTAGCATATATTGAAAATATATGGATAACACTAAATTATATAGTTAGCTCTAATAATAACTAATCATATCTATGCAATTCATTTATTTTTAGACTTTGACTTTCTTTGACCTTTATTGTACTATAATAACTGTAATAAGGATTTACAAAATATAAAAACAATTTAGAAAACATAGAAAATAAAATCTATAAGGAGGTATTCATTATGTTTGATATGGTTCCATTTAGAAGAAACAATTCTTTAAAAAGAGGTGATGCATTCGATAACTTTGTAGATTCATTCTTTAATAATGACTTTTTCGCACCTATGAACATGAATAGTTTTGACAATGGTTTTAAAGTTGATCTTAAGGAAAATGAAACTTCTTATGTAGTTTGTGCTGATCTACCAGGAATAAATAAAGACTCCATAGACTTAGATTTTAACAATAATTATTTGACTATATGTGCAAAAAGAGATGATTCTATTGAAGATAAAAATGAAAACTTTGTAAGGCGTGAAAGAAGATACGGTGAATTCAAAAGAAGTTTTTACATCGACAATGTAGATGATTCAAGCATTACAGCTTCCTTTAAAGATGGAGTTTTAAGAGTTGATCTTCCAAAACTTAATAGAGAAAAAGGAAACGGCAAAAAAATAGATATACATTAATAAAATTTGATAATTTTTAGAAAATAATAAAATTTTATTTAGGAGGTATTCATTATGTTTGATATGGTTCCATTTAGAAAAAACAATTCTTTAAAAAGAGGTGATGCATTCGATAACTTTGTAGATTCATTCTTTAATAATGACTTTTTCGCACCTATGAACATGAATGGTTTTGGCAATGGTTTTAAAGTTGATCTTAAGGAAAATGAAACTTCTTATGTAGTTTGTGCTGATCTACCAGGAATAAATAAAGATTCTATAGATTTGGATTTCAATAATAACTACTTGACCATATCTGCAAAAAGGGATGACTCTATAGAAGATAAAAATGAAAACTTTGTAAGACGTGAAAGAAGATATGGTGAATTCAGAAGAAGTTTTTATATTGATAATGTAGATGATTCAAATATTACTGCTTCTTTTAAGGATGGAGTTTTAAAAGTTAGCCTTCCAAAACTTTCACAAGGTAAAAGACAAGGTAAGAAAATAGATATACAATAAGAAATTACTTACTACGGAATTAATATAACCAGACTAAAAAGCACTGTAAATAAACTTCACAGTGCTTTTTAGCTATTCCTGATGTATAACATCTAAATTACCAAACTTACTGAACTGACCCATCCAGGCCAATTTTACAGTGCCTGTAGGACCATTTCTCTGTTTTGCGATAATACATTCCGCAACATTTTTATCTTCTGTATCCTTATCATAGTATTCATCCCTGTACAAAAACATAACTATATCTGCATCCTGCTCTATTGATCCGGATTCTCTTAAATCTGACAGCATAGGTCTATGGTCCGTTCTAGCTTCAGGCGCACGTGATAATTGGGACAAGGCAATAACAGGACATTCCATTTCCTTTGCTAGTGCTTTTATGGATCTGGATATCTCTGAAACTTCCTGCTGCCTATTCTCTGAGCCTTTACCCCCACTCATAAGCTGTAGGTAATCCACAACTATCATATCTATACCATGTTCCATCTTTAATCTTCTGCATTTAGATCTCATTTCCATAATGGTTATACCTGCAGTATCATCTATAAATATCTTTGCAGCAGCAAGAGGCCCTGAAGCTCTAGCTATATTTTCCCAGTCCTTATCTTCTAAATTTCCCGTTCTTAAATTAAGCATATCTACATGTGCCTCGGAACATAAAAGCTTATAAGCTAGTTGTTCTTTTGACATTTCAAGAGAAAACATAGCTATTTTTTTACCTTCCCTTAAAGCCGCATATTCCGCTATATTTAATGCAAAAGTTGTTTTACCCATAGAAGGTCTAGCCGCCACAAGTACCATATCTCCCTTTTGAAAACCTGACGTCTTAGCATCTAACTCTCTAAATCCAGAGGCTACTCCTGTAGTTTCACCTTTATTGTTAAATAGCCTCTCTATTTCAGTAAATCCTCTTTCAAGTACAACATTCATAGGCTCAAAATCAGAAACTTTTCTATTACTTGACAAATCAAATATAGACTTTTCAGCCATATCAATGGTTCCTACAACATCATCCTGATTTTTATAACTTTCTTCTATTATCTTGGTAGAAGCCCTGATAAGTTTTCTCAGAACAGATTTATCTTTTACAATTTTTATATAGGATTTTAAATTAGCAGTAGACACTATTGATCCGCTTAGTTCACTTATATAAGTTATACCACCTGCTGCTTCAAGTTTTGATCTCGATTTTAAGTTTTCAGTCAAAGTTATTATGTCTACAGCTGTATCTTTTTTATATAAATCAAGTATTGAATCAAAAATAACTTTATGTGAATCCTTATAAAAATCCTCAGTGTTTAGAACTTCCATAGCTTCAACTATTGAAGTTTTATCAATAAGCATAGATCCAATTACACCTTGTTCAGCCTCTATATTATGAGGTATGCTTCTAATAGATGTATCCATACAGATGCCTCACTCCCTAGAATTAAATGTTACCTTTTGTTAATTGATTTACAGGTGAAGTATCAATTGTTTCAAATTAACACTCTGTTTATTTAGAATCAGAAGATCAATTCCATAAGTTCTTCAATATTTGATACAGCCTTAATTTCTATATCCTTAATATCAGTAGGTACTTCTTTTAAATTTTCTACAGGTAGTAACATTGTCTTTATTCCCTTTCTCCTGGCACCATAAGCTTTTTCAAATATTCCACCTACAGGTTTTATCTTTCCTCTTAAAGATATCTCTCCTGTTACAGCTACATCTTGCCTTAAAGGTTTTTGTAAAAGGGCACTTATGATACACACCGTAATAGCAGCTCCTGCTGAAGGACCATCAATCCTTCCTCCGCCTATTACATTTACATGGATATCATAATCACTCATATCTTTATCTGTTATCTTTCTTATAACTGAAGCTGCATTAAATACAGAATCTTTTGCCATACTTCCTGCTGTATCATTAAATCTTACAATTCCCTTGCCCTTTTCTTTAGCTTCAAATGTAACAGCTTCTATTTCTATAGTAGAGCCTATATATCCAGTTACTCCTAGTCCATAAATATGGCCAACTTCATAGGTAGACTTTGAAGGCACTTCTTCAAAAGGTATAAATCTACTTATAGATATAACTTTCTTTAAATCCTCTACTGAAATTTTAACTTTATCATTTAAATCACTTATTCCATTATTATAAAGGACATATCCATAGACATCTGATAATATGTTAATAGCTTTTCTGCCTTCAATTGTATATTTACTTATAAGTTCAGATACCCCGCTCTCAATTTCAATATTAAGTTTTTCAGCGGCATCTTCCACTATTTTCTGTATATCCTTCACAGAAAGCGGCTCAAAATAAACCTCCGTGCATCTTGATCTAAGGGCAGGATTTATTTCACTTGGTTCTCTTGTAGTAGCTCCTATAAGTAAAAAATCTGCAGGAGCTCCCTTCTCAAATAAATACTTTATATACTTAGGTATATTCTCATCATCTGGATCATAATATGAAGATGAAAACTCAACTCTTTTATCTTCCAGTACTTTTAGCAACTTATTCTGGAGCATTTCATCCAATTCTCCTATTTCATCAATGAAAAGCACTCCACCATGAGCTTCTGTAACAAGTCCAGGTTTTGGTTCTGGTACTCCTACTTCCGCTAAGTCTCTCTTAGTTCCTTGATATATAGGGTCATGTACAGATCCAAGAAGTGGATTTGTAATTTCCCTAGGATCCCACCTTAAAGTGCTTCCATCTACCTCTACAAACTTAGCATCTTTTCTAAAAGGTGTAAACTTTAACTTTTTTGCTTCTTCTAAAGCAATTCTAGCTGCTGTAGTTTTACCTACTCCCGGTGGTCCATATAAAATTATATGCTGCGGATATGGTGATGCTATTTTAGACAGTATAGACTTTATAGCTCTCTCTTGGCCAATTATTTCATCAAAAGTTTCTGGTCTTAGAAGTTTTTGAATGTTTTTGCTAAGCCCCTTAGAATCCAGTACCTCAAGTTGAGCATACTTTTTCAAAGTTTTTGCGTTTTCAGGTCCTTTTCGCTTTTTTATAATACTGAGTCTAACCTCATCCATATATTTATCCTGATGTTCTGTAAGGTTTTTCTCTACTTCCTTTTCAATCTTAGTTCTTACATATCTTTCTGCTAATGTTTCTGCTATCCAATTATTGGTGTTTTCTAGTGCATCATATACATTTGATTCATCTGGTATCTCAGTTAATCCTTTTCCATCACTAACTATTTTATTTAGAGCATATATTCTTTCAAATAAATTCTCACTATTCATATAACCTTTTAAATTATACCTTACTACCCTGGCATTCACAGTACCTTTATCCATTATTTTTTTCAAAAGATCATATAAAACTTTTACTTGAGTATTTATTGGAATAGAATCATTTAATTCCCTATTTAATCCATCAACAAATTGTAATTTCACAAATTTTCCTCCTTATTTCTCTGCAATAACTACTTTTATTTTAGTGGATATCTCAGGATACAATTTAACTTCTACATCATAGGTACCAAGTTGTCTTATGTTGTTAACTGCTATTTTCTTTTTATCCACATTTATATGAAATTTTTTGTTTAATTCATCTGAAATATCTTTTCCCGTTATTGATCCAAACAGCCTTCCATTTTCCCCTGATTTTACAGTTAGTTTTATCTCTTTTCCCTTTAAGCTAGCAGCAAGTTTTTGTGCTGCTTCTATTTCAGCAAGTTTTTCTTTTCTCTCTGCTTCCTTTTTGTTATTCAATATATGAAGATTTGACTGATTTGCTTCTTCTGCAACTCCCCTTGGTATTAAATAATTTCTAGCATATCCGTCTGAAGCATTTATTACTTGCCCTTTTTTCCCTAAAGTTTTTACGTCCTTTAATAATATAACTTTCATCTATTCTTCACTCTCCTCAGTATATTCATTTATAGCTTCATCTAATTTTTCTATAGCCTCATCTATGGTTACAGATTCTAATTTAGCTCCTGCCATAGTCATATGTCCTCCCCCTCCTAGGCCTTCAAGTATAATTTGAACATTTATATCCCCTAAGGATCTAGCACTAATAAATACTTCATCTTTTATTTTAACAAAAACAAAGGATGCTTGAATACCTGTAATATTTAGTAGCTCATCTGCTGCTTGGGCAACTAATAATAAATTTGCCATTTCTGGGGGACATACTGCTATAGCAATACCATTATTTATCTTTGCTGATTTTATAATTTCAGCTCTCTTTAAATAAGTTTCAAAATCATAGGAAAAAAGCTTTTTTATATCTATGGTGTCTGCTCCCAATCTTCTTAAAAATGAAGCGGCTTCAAAAGTTCTTACACCAGTTTTAAAATAAAAATTCTTTGTATCCACACATATGCCTGCAAGAAGTGCTTCTGCCTCTATTGGCTTTATATTTGGTTTTTCTACCATATAAGGCAGCATTTCAGTAACCAATTCAGAGGTAGATGAAGCATAAGGTTCAATGTAACTTAAAAGAGAATTTTTAATGAGATCTGTAGTTCTTCTATGATGATCTATTATAACTATTCTATCAAACTTCTTAACTAATTGCATATTTTGTACATGTCCTTCACTATGTACATCTACAATTATAAGAAGGCTATTTTCATCTATCTTATCTTCACAATTTTTGCTGTGTATAAAAACATTATCGTATTCCTTCTCTTCTTTTATCTTATCTAATATAACTTTTATGCTTTCATTACTATCATCTAATATGATAAAGCATTCTTTATTCATTAAACTAACTACACTGCGAATTCCAACAGCAGATCCTAAACAATCTATATCTGGTTTCATGTGTCCAATTATAAATACATTTCTACTATCCTTTATTATATCTACAAGAGCCTGAGCTATTACCCTAGCCCTTACTTTTGTTCTTTTTTCAATTTCCTTAGTCTTTCCTCCATAAAACAAAAGTTTATCTCCATTTTTTACAACTGCCTGGTCTCCTCCACGTCCTAGTGCCAATTCCTTAGCCGATACTGCATATTTTTCATTCTCCAAGGGAGTATCACCACCCCTGCCAATTCCAATACTTAAAGTTACTGCAAGTTTATTTCCCATATTTATTTCTCTAATAGTATCAAGTATTTCAAATTTCTTTTCCATTTCTTTTTCTATGTACTTATTTTGTATGCAAAATACATATTTATTTGATTCATACTTTCTTATCATAGCATTTAAATTTTGAGCATAACTGTTTATAGTTCTCTCTATTTCGGCTATTATAAGTGGTCTATCATCTTCTTCCATAGGCTTTACTACATCATCAAAATTGTCCACTTCCATTAACATTACTGCATCTTTGTTCGCATTTACTGAATTCATAATTTTAAAGGGTTTTGTTACATCATAGAAATATAAGAGCATAATTTTATCTTTAGAGTTTTCTGAAGTATCAACTATATTAGTATATATATCATAATATTTGTCCTTAATCTTTATATATCTAAATATAGTTTCCTTTCCATTTGCCACCTGCTTAACATTAAAATCTCTTACCACATTTTTAATATTTTGACCTAGTATATCTTTTCCTTCTAGTATGGAGGAAAAGTTTTGATTATACCAAAGTACATCACCGGTGATTTTTATTATAACAAGTGGAAAAGGAAGCTTTACAAGTGTATTTCTGGTAGCTATATCAAGTTGAGATGAAAAATCTTCTATAAACTTTTTCCACTTACTTTTTTTATATTCGGTATTTTTTACATTGTAAATTACAAGAAATGCATATAGACAGATAGCTATACTTCCAACTATCATATGCCCATATGCCATCAATATTACAATAAGAAGAGCAATTATCACCATATACACTTTATTACCCTTTATAAAGTAATTGTACTTATTATCCATTAAATGAGCCCCCAGTTACTATTTTTTCAATTTTCTATAAGGGTCTAGTTTCCTAAAGTCAAATACCATGTCTATAAATCCAGCCAAGCCATACACTAGGGACAGCTTAGTCATAACTGTAAATACTATAATCAACACAATAATTTTTTTAGATACCTTATACCTATTCATAAGATAGTATGTAACCAATGATACCCCATCTAGTAAAAATACAAGTTCAAGTATAAGTCCTGAAGAATTAATTAAATACTGTCCAATTGCCATATTGTTTCTGTTAAATAATATTCCTAAAACAAGTATAACACCAACTAATGTTCCTATTCTTGTATTCATATACCATTGATTAAAAGGTTTTGCTTCATTAACTTCATATTTTAACTTTTTAAGCACAGCCCTTGTTATTGTGTAATTTAGATATGCCAAAATAACTGAACTAGCTATAATTACTCCTGGAATAAGTCTCATAATATATTCTGGTGTAAACATCTTAATTAAATCTTCTATAGGTGCCAGTTGACTGCTGGATACGCCTGCCTGCTGATAAATACTTTTACTTATTTCCATGGATTGGTTGAAATTTTTCACTATTTTACTTACAAAGCCATATATTCCATCATTACTCATTAAAGTTATGTATATAGTGGTATAGATTGTTGTTCCTAAAGCCATTGCTATGGAAAGAAAGATAATTGTAGTTCCAAAATTTTTTTTATTTTTCACACAATATCCTAGTACAACTCCCGTAAATCCAACCATTATCATTGAAGATATTGCATATATAGGATTATAAAACATTGCTATAAATATACCACTAGCTATTACAGAAATCAAAGTAACCTTATAATTATGCCTAATATACAAAATCGTTATAGGTATTGGTACTATAAAATTAGCAACTAAGGAAGCTATAGGTACATATATGTTTACAAGCATTATTATTACTGTAAGTGCTATGGTAAGCCCTGCTTCTGCTAAGGCTCTTGTGTTATATGTCTTATTCTGCATTTTTACCTCCATTATTCCCTTTCTTTGAGATAACTATATAGTTTACTTAAATCTTTGCCATCCTTTTCTATTTTGTCTTCTTCAATTATACCAATTTTCAATTTCTTTTTCATAGTTTGATCTACTGATTTATGTGAATAACCAAGCCTCTCTGCAAGTAAATATAATACTATTATTCCCCCGGAAATACAGTCTAGTATGGATTCTTGCGCTACATTACTGCCTCTTGTAAGCAATTTAAAAAAATCTGCTACTATACATAAAAGATTAGCCTTTAAATCTTCTATTATTTTAACATTATACATTATGTTGAAATTTTCTTTTTTCATACAATCATCCTCCTAGCCTTTAATTATATTTTAGTTGCTTTCATAGCTTTATGCAATAAATTAACATTGATTATGCTGCCAAATCATACATAAATTAAATCTACAGTAAAAAACTAAATATAATTTAAAAAAAGTGAAGAATAAAAATTCTTCACTTTATAAACTACTCTGTTGTAAATGGCAGTAAAGCTATGTTTCTAGCTCTCTTTATAGCTACTGTAAGTTCTCTTTGATGTTTTGCACAGTTTCCAGAAATTCTCCTTGGAAGGATTTTTCCTCTTTCTGTAACATATTTTCTTAATTTATTTATATCTTTATAATCTATAAATTCAGATTTGTCCATACAAAAAGCACAAACTTTTCTCTTAGCTCTTCTCATTTTGCCGGAATTTCTTCTTCCGCCTTCTCTATTATTTGCCATAATGCTTTCCCCTCCTTACTTTTAAAAAGGTATATCTCCATCATCTACTGGAGTAATATCCTCTCCATAAATATTCTCATCAAAGTTTTGAGTTTTTCCAAAATTTTCAGATGAAGTTTGATTATATGAGTTCTTTGCAGATTTCTCTCCCCATTCTAGGAATTGAACTTCTTCTGCAATAACCTCAGTAACATATCTTCTAGTACCGTCTTTAGCTTCATAATTTCTAGTCTGGATTCTACCACTAATACCTATAAGTTTTCCTTTACTCATATAATTTGCAGTAGATTCAGCTTGTTTTCCCCATACAACTATAGGAATAAAATCTGCTTCTTTTTGCCCATCTTTAGAAAATCTCCTATCAACGGCTATAGTAAAAGTGGTAACTGCTGTACCATTTCCTGGTGTAAATCTCAATTCTGGATCTTTGGTTAATCTTCCAATTAAAACAACCTTATTCAATCAAAACACCACCTATTTTTCATCCTTTACTATTATATGTCTTATAACTGTATCTGTAATCCTGAATACTCTGTCTAACTCTTTTGGTAATTTAGGATCAGCATTAAAATTTATTAAGGTATAATATCCTTCGTTAACTTTGTTTATTTCATAGGCAAGTTTTCTCTTACCCCAAACATCAACGTTTTCTATTACTCCTCCACCATTTTCTATTACACCCTTAAACTTTTCTATGTTAGCTTTGCAAGCTTCTTCATCTAATGATGGCTGTAATATAAATATAGTTTCATACTTATTCATTGATTCCACCTCCTCCCTTTGGGCTAATGGCTGTGATTTCACAGCAGGGACTACAGTTATTCATTTTACTACTTTTTTAACATTAAATCAATTAATTTTTTTAATTATTGTGTCTCTTTTTCATCAGGTGAATTTTGCTTAATTATTTTTTTTACACTTTTCTCAAATTTATTTCTTGGAAGCATAACTATTCTTCCACATCCACAACACTTAATCTTTATATCTGCCCCAAGTCTTATTACTTCCCACTCATTACTACCGCAAGGATGTCCTTTCTTCATTTCAACTACATCACCAATGTAATAAACTTTTTTCATGTACTATTCCCCCTTTAAATTTTTTATTACTAAATAAGGAGTTTTTATGTTTTCCTTTTTTAAAGTTTCTCCTATTTCCCTTCTAAGTTTCATCTCCATATCCCACTGCGTCATAGCCTTAGCCTTACCAGCTACTCTAATGGTTACTCTGTTATCTTTTATATTTGTTATTCCCTGAACAGTAGGTGCTTGGGTGATGGAACTATTTTCTTTGGCAAAATCCTCACATAATTGTGTCATTATTTCTATGACTTTTTGAATATCCTCATCATAAGAAACTTCCACATCTACTGTAATTCTTATGCTCCCTTTAGAATGATTGGTTACTTTTGAAATAAGTCCATTAGGTATTATATGAAGATCTCCATTAAAATCCCTTATCTTAGTAACTCTAAGCTCCATACTTTCTACGATGCCACTTTTATCATCTATGCTTATGTAGTCTCCTACGGAAAATTGATCCTCAAATAATATAAAAAATCCATTTATAATGTCTTTTATAATGCTTTGAGCACCTAATCCAACAGCCACACCTCCTATTCCTGCAAAAGTTAAACCAGTTACACCTACTTTAGGTGATATGACTGTAATTATTGTAAATATTCCAAAAAAGTATACTGAATACCTTAATACACTTTTTAAAATAGCTCCTATAGTTTTAGCTCTTTTATCATTCAATGAAATTCTAAAATTTTTCTGCCTTGAAACATATCTATTTATTATTTTATTTCCTAGTTTAACGATGAGATACATAACTATAAGTATAAATATCACTTTAATAATTATCCAAACAAAATTATACATAGCTTGTGTGGATATGGATAATTTACCTATACTAATATTATCTCCATACATACTGACTTTAAGAAAAGAAAAAACACCACTTTCTTTCATGTTTTACCTCCAGAATTATAAGCAAATTTGCTTATATCCTAAATTACTTCTTTCATAAATATTTTTAATAGTTAACTTTTCTTCATTTATCAAACTTTTTACTGTATCTATATCCTTACTGTCAATTTTTATACTTATACCACAGCTTTTAGTTATAACTATTGGTGTAGGCATTATATTTACGTCTATTCCCTGTTCTTTTAAAATTTTTTCCCCATTTATAGCTCCGTGAGTATTTTTAAAAGTTACTACATAATATTCTTTCATAATTATAATCTCAGTTTATTAAAGCTGAGCCTCCTTGTAAAATTTTACTATTATTTTATATACAACAACTCTAGATTACTTTATAATTATTGTATAAAGATTTACTTTTAGTGCATAATTTTAATAAAATTCTTTAAAACCAATACTTTTTTTTATATACCATTATATCAGAAATATGTTTTTTATGGATATATCATATAAACTTAACTAATAATTTATCTGATAATTGCCTACTTACTACTACAAACTATGTGCAAGCAACTGCCACCAAATCAAAGATTTGAGATATCTGCTTTCCCCAATAAGTAGAATTTATTGATAATCTAAATTGTAAAATCTATATATCCAACAATATAATTATATAACAAAACACATTTTATTTTTCATATAAACATAAAAAATATGTTTTATTTAATTTATTAATTAGGGAAAATCAAGAAGGGAGCTTTTAAATCGTGAATGAATTGATAAACAAAATAAATAGAATTAGTTTATTTATTATACTTTATACTATAATTTTCTTAGTATTCTTCAGTACACTTAATTACACATTGCCATTTGTTTTAGCTTTTGCTTTTGCTCTAATACTAAAAAGACCTACTATTTTTATTTCGAGAAAACTTAGAATCAACCATGCTCTATCCTCTTTAATTACTACTATAATATTTTTTACCGTAATAATAACAGTACTATCATTTGGAATAACGGCAGTTACACAAGAAACTATACAATTAGGTAAAAACACTCAGCTATACATTTCTAGGAATTCTGATAACGTTTATAACTCTTTTTACAAATTGCAAAAATACTATAATAACTTAGACCCTTATATAATAAATGCTTTAGAAAAAAACTTTACAAGTTTTATTACTAAATTGTCAAATATAGCAGTAACTGTTTCAGGTAAATTAGTTTCTTCTTTAATAAACCTATTGACTACAATTCCTTACATATTGATGGTAATATTTTTCACACTACTTGCCACATATTTTTTTACTAGAGATATGACTTCTTCTAAAATAAGTATGAATACTTTGATACCGCAAAACAAAACAGATAAAATATTAAAAATATATAATGAAAGTAAACGGATGTTGGAAAATTACATACTATCCTACCTTATAATAATTTTAATCACTTTTTTGGAAACACTCATAGTATTTTCACTGTTTAAAATTAAATATGCCTTAATCCTCAGTATAATTTGTGCTATAGCAGACTTACTTCCTATTATAGGAATTGGTGCTATATATTTACCTCTTGCTATTATTTATCTTGCAATATTTAATAATTACATCACATGCACGGGATTAATTATAGCTTACATTTTGGTTTCAGTTATAAGACAAATTATAGAACCTAAAATAGTTTCTTCATCTCTTGGTGTACATCCTGTAGCCGTATTAGCAGCGTTATTTATAGGCTTAAAAGCAGACGGATTTATAGGCATAATATTTTGCATATTTTTAGTTGTATTTTTTAATATATTTCATAAATTAGACATGCTGTAAAATTTTATAATAAAAAATGTAAATTATACGTATAATTAACCTCCATATGGCAAAAATCATAATATAGGAGGTTTTCTTATGATTAAAAAATTAACGTTAGATTCCACATGTAGAAATTCCGTATACACTTTAAGAGATAAAATAAGTGATGAAATATATCCCGTTGTTAAATCAGGTAGAACTATAGTAATACTTTGTATAGGAACAGATCGATCTACTGGAGATAGTTTAGGTCCAATAGTAGGAGATAAATTGAAGTTTCTAATGAGGAATAAAGTTGAACTATATGGTAATTTACAGTATCCAGTACATGCAAAAAATCTTAAAAATATTATAACTGAAATAAATTCTAAATACAACAAACCTTTTATAATAGCAATTGATGCTTGCCTTGGCACTATTCAAGATGTAGGCAAAATAATAATAGAAACAAAGCCTCTTACCCCCGGATCTGCAATGAAAAAATCATTACCTCAAGTAGGAGATTTAAGTATAACAGGCATCGTAAATATCTGTGGAGCCATGGAATTTATGGTATTACAAAATACTCGATTGTTTACTGTTATGCAACTTGCAGACACAATTTCTAGAGGGTTATATCATTCCATATTAAAAACTATAGGTGGTAAAAAGAATACAAGTTTTTTTCAAAATATAGAAGCTTAATGTTTTACTTATACTAAAATACTCTATCTCTAAGTATATACTCTATTTCTTCTATATTCTTTTTTCCTAAATCAATTATTAGAATATCCTTGTTCTTTATATTTAAGTTTGCAAGTCCGTCATCTTTTAGCTTGCAAATTATAACATTATATTTAGTATCTGAATCATCTGTTACTATTATATATCCTCTTTTTTGCAATTCATAACTTATATAACTTAGATTCTTAGTAACATATATTTTCATATAAAAAACCTCCTTAAAAGATAATTTTCCCTTAAGGAGGTTCTTTATGTAAGTTATTATATTTTCTTATTTACACATTCTTCTAAAACTTGTTTTTCTTCTTGAGATAACTCATATCTTGACATTCCGCTATCAATAGGTTTTGCATAAGTAGTACTCTCATCTCTTCCATATATTCCTGTAATTATTACACCATCATTTTTCCCATCTAGTAGTGCAACTGAAAAACTCAAGTCACTTCCTACATCCTCAAAAGCCCTGTATCTTATAATGGATATTTTTTGAATGCAGTCTTTTATTTTTAAATTTAAGCTATTATAAAGTTCTTTCATGTCTTTAGATTGTTCTTTTACATCATCTATATTATCTAAGTAACCTACAATAAGTTCTTCTAAATTCTTATTGTTTGAACCTCTCATGATTTTTCTATACCTTTTTTCCAATCTACTTAAAGATGTAAAAATCACCATATTCATAATTAACAATATCAATACTAATACAGCTAATCCAATTATAATATAAGGTTGTAAACTTCCTATTAAGCTAATAATATTTTGCATATCTTTCTCCTTTCATAAAAATGTTTCACATGAAACATTTAAACAAGACGTATTAAATTTTTAGTATATCTAATATTCTCTGCAAATCTTCTTGAGAATAATATTCTATTTGTATTTTTCCTTTATTTTTTTTATCCATTAGTGAAACCTTAGTACCAAATAAATCCTCTAGTTTTTCTCTTATATCTACATAATAGGGATTTGCTTTTTTTATATTATCATTCTTAGCTGCCTTACTAGAATTTAGATTTTTAATAATTTTTTCTATATCTCTAACTGTTAAATTTTCATCTATTATACTTTGTGCTAATTTATATTGTAGTTCTCCATCGTCCACACCCAAGAGTGCTCTACCATGCCCTTCTGTAATAACTCCATCTATTATATATTCTTGAACTCTACTGTCTAAATTCAAAAGTCTCATACAATTAGTAATTGCAGTCCTCGATTTACCTATCTTTACACTTAATTCTTCTTGAGTTAAATTAAAATCATTAATTAATCTCTTATAAGCTAAAGCCTCTTCTATTGGATTTAAATCCTGTCTCTGTATATTTTCTATAAGGGAAATTTCTAGGATTTCCTTATCAGATAAATTCATTATGATTGCAGGCACTTCTTTAATATTAGCTAATTTTGCAGCTCTCCATCTTCTCTCACCTGCAACTATGCTATATGCATCATCTCCTATTTTATTAAGTATAAGTGGTTGTATTATACCATGCTCTTGTATTGACTGAGAAAGTTGCAATATTTTTTGTTCATCAAAGTTTTTCCTAGGTTGAGTTTTATTTGCACTTATTAAGTCAATATCAATAAGTATTGTATCCTTTTTGCTTTCTTCCTTCTCTTCTAACGCACTTTCAGGTATCAATGCTCTAAGTCCTTTACCTAATCCATATTTTTTATTCAAATCTCACTCACTCCTTTTGCCTATGCAAAAATTCTTTAGTTAATCTTTCATAAGCTTTAGCACCTTTACATTTATCATCATAAAGTACTATAGGTAGTCCAAAACTAGGAGCTTCAGCTAATCTTATATTTCTAGGTATGGTACTTTTATATACTTTATCTTTAAAATATTTTTTTACTTCTGAAATCACTTGAGTAGACAGATTAGTTCTCCCATCACACATACTCATAATAACCCCCTCAATTTTTAAGTCTTTATTTAAGGATTCTGTTATCAATTGTACTGTGTTAACTAGTTGTCCAACACCTTCCAAAGCATAAAATTCACATTGAATAGGTATAATCACACTATTTGATGCTGTAAGTGCGTTTATAGTCAAAAGTCCCAAAGACGGAGGACAATCTATAAATATAAAATCAAATTTAGCTTTTAACTTTTTTAAATTATTCTTTAATATATTTTCTCTGTTTTCTTTATTTATTAATTCCACTTCAGCTCCAGCTAGTTCTATAGTTGATGGCACTATAGAAAAATTATCTATCAATTCACATTTTTTTATAACATTATCTATCTCAACATCTGAAGTTAATATATCATATATAGAAGCATCTAAATTTTCCTTATCAATTCCCAATCCGCTAGTAGTATTACCTTGAGGATCAATATCTATATTCAATATTTTATATCCTTGCATAGCCAAATAAGCACTTAAATTGATACAAGTAGTAGTTTTACCAACCCCACCCTTTTGATTAAATATGGATATTACCTTCATTCAAATTCCCTCCTTCCAGCTTTATATATTCATCTTTTCTAATTATATATTTTTATTTAAAAGAATAAAAGAGTTTTTATTGTTAATTAACATTTAAATTTTTATAAAAAAATAAAATGTTTCATGTGAAACATTTTATTTTTTAGGAATAGTAATTATAATCTGAACCTCTTCGTCTGAATCCTCTGAAGTATACTTTGCATTCAACCCATATTTATCAAAAATCTGCTTAATTGTATTTATATATACTTTAGGAGAAAATATTCCTTTTATTTTCTTTCTTTTATTTTTTTTATTACTGATGAGCTTGTCCAATTCTTTATTGATAAGCTCTTCTGTTTTCTTTACATTCAAAGATTTCTTAATTACGATCTTTAATATTTTTTTCTGAATCTCCAATGTTGGAAGTTTTAATAAGGCTCTCGCATGCCTTTCAGTTAAGTTATTCTCTAGTAACATAATTCTAATTTCTTTATCAAGTCTAAGAAGTCTAATCTTATTTGCAATAGTAGATTGCTTTTTTCCTATAGTTTCAGCTAGTTTCTCTTGAGTATAAGAATGATCCTTTATTAAATTATAGTATGCTTCTGCTTCTTCCAAAAAATTTAAATTTTCCCTCTGCAAATTTTCTAAAAGTGCAATTGCAGCAGATTCTTTATCACTTATGTCTACTATTATTACAGGAACTTCAGTAAGTCCTGCCTTTTTTGCTGCTCTCAGTCTTCTTTCCCCAGCAACTAATTCGTACTTATTTTCACCTAATTTTCTTACTGACAGTGGTTGAACTATTCCATATGAACTTATAGATTGAGCTAACTCTTCTAAACTTTCTTCATTAAAATATTTTCTCGGTTGATATACATTAGGTAAAATTAAATCTACGGGTATATAATTAACGTTCTTTTGCATATTTAACCATCCCTCTTATGTTTCCTATTGTTAACATTTCTTCACGGTTTTATAAAATCCTTCTAATTTATATAATTTTTATCCGACAAATTGTTACATTTATTTTAGTGGTTTTTTAGAAACTATACCTGCCTTTCTTGGATACATATTTGGTGTTCTCCTAATTTTTTTTATTACGACTAAATTATGATTAAGATCATCATTTTCTATTTTTATTATATCCTCTATTTTCCCACCTAAAATACTAACAGCTTTTTTACTTTCCTTAATTTCATCCTCAACAGATGGACCTTTCATAGCCACAAAATATCCACCTAATTTTATATAAGGAATACAAAACTCACTTAGAACAGTTAAATTTGCTACAGCCCTTGAAACTGCTGCATCAAATTTTTCTCTATACTCAATATCTTTAGAAAAATCTTCTGCTCTTCCATGTATACATTTTATATCATTTAATTCAATATCTGATATAACTTGATTCAGAAAATTTATCCTCTTATTTAACGAATCTAAAAGCACTACTTTTATTTGAGGATTAACTATCTTCATAGGTATACCTGGAAATCCAGCTCCTGTTCCTATGTCAATAACATTAGAAATATCTCTTAATGGTGAAAATTTAAATATTTTTACACAATCTATAAAGTGTTTTTTTATTATATCTTCATCTTCTACTATAGTAGTAAGATTGATTTTGTTGTTCCAAAATTTTAATATATCCTTATATTTTATAAATTTACTATACTTTTTTTCATCAAATTCTAGTCCTACATCTTTACACGCAGTATCTATAATTTTAAAATATTGCATATTTAGTTCTCCAATCTACCTTCATTTACAGATCCTTTTCTCTATATTTTTTCTCCATATAAATTAGTAAAACAGAAATATCTGCTGGAGAAACCCCTGAAATTCTAGAAGCCTGACCTACACTCATAGGTCTTATTTTTTTCAACTTTTGGGTAGCTTCTATTCTCAGTCCATTTATCTTATCATAGTTTATGTCTTCAGGTATAATTTTATTTTCAAATTTTTTAAATTGACTTACTTGTTCTAATTGTTTCTCAATATACCCCTCGTATTTGGAAATAATGTTAACTTCTTCTTGAATATCTTCCCCAAGCTCTGGTCTATCTACATCAAGTGGTTGTACCTTAAAATAGTCAAGCTCTGGTCTTTTAATAAGCTCATATAAGCTTGTAGTTTTCTTTAATTCAGAAGAACCTATAGAATTTAAAAAATCAACTACTTCTTTTTTAGGCGTTATGTGAATATCTTTTATTCTTTCAACCTCTTTCTCAATGTCACTTTTTCTTTTTAAATACTTTCCATATCTTTCTTCGCTAACAAGTCCTATTTTATGTCCAAGTTCCGTAAGTCTCAAATCTGCATTATCTTGTCTCAGTATCAACCTATACTCTGCTCGTGATGTCATCATTCTGTAAGGCTCCTGAGTTCCCTTTGTAACTAAGTCATCTACTAAAACGCCTATATATCCATCTGATCTCTTTAAAATAAGAGGTGGCTTGCCTTGTGATTTAAGCGCAGCATTTATACCTGCAATTATTCCCTGAGAAGCAGCTTCCTCATATCCTGAACTTCCATTTAGCTGACCTGCACCAAACAATCCTTCAACTTTCTTAAATTCTAGTGAAAGTTTTAGTTGTGTTGGATTTATACAATCATATTCAATAGCATAACCTGTTCTTAAAAACTCTACATTTTCAAGTCCAGCTATAGTTCTATACATAGCAATCTGCACATCTTCTGGCATAGAAGTAGATGCCCCATCTACATATAGTTCGTCCGTATTTTCACCTTCAGGCTCTATAAATATCTGATGCTTTTCCTTATCTGGAAATCTCATTACTTTATCTTCTATTGAAGGGCAGTACCTAGGACCTACAGATTTAATAGAACCATTATAAAGTGGAGATCTATTTATATTATCTCTTATTACCTTTAAAGTATTCTCTGTAGTATACGTTAAATAACAAGATATTTGGCTTCTATCTAAATTTCCACTCATAAAAGAAAAAGGAACTATTTTCTTATCACCTGGTTGTTCTATCATTTTTGAAAAATCAACACTTCGCTTATTTACTCTAGCTGGTGTACCAGTTTTAAACCTTCTAAGTTCTATACCAAGATCAAGTAAACTTTGAGAAAGGTCATTAGCAGGCATAAATCCATTTGGCCCCGAACTATAACTTACGTCTCCTATGATAACTTTACCCTTTAGATAAGTTCCTGTAGCCAAAACAACAGTTTTCGTCTCAAAATATGCTCCATTTTTAGTTAATACACCACATACTTTTCCTTTATCATCTGTTCTTATACTTAGTACTTCTATTTGTCTTAAAGACAAGTTATTTTGTTTTTCAAGTACTTCTTTCATTCTAACTGAATAGTTTTTCTTATCAGCCTGAGCCCTAAGTGAATGTACTGCTGGCCCTTTAGAAGTATTAAGCATTCTTGACTGTATAAAAGTATGATCAATGTTTACACCCATCTCTCCACCTAAAGCATCTATTTCCCTTACTAAATGCCCTTTAGCAGTTCCACCAACATTAGGATTACAAGGCATAAATCCTACACTATCTAAATTCATTGTACACACTAAAGTCTTACAACCCATTCTAGCAGCTGCAAGTCCTGCTTCACAACCTGCATGACCTGCTCCTACAACTATTACATCATATTTTTCTGAAAAATACTCCAATTTTTAACTACCTACTTTCCTAAACAAAATTGTGAAAATATTTTATCAATTATATCTTCTTCTAAGGTGTCTCCAGTTATCTTGCCAAGATTATCCCATGCATTTCTTATATCTATAGATGCCAAATCTATAGCAGATGTATTCTTTAATGCTCCTAAAGCTTCAATACAACTTTCCTTAGCTCTTATAAGTCCTTCCTTATGTCTAGCATTAGTTATAAATAAATCTCCCGGTTTAACCTCACCTTTAAAAAACAAGTCTTTAATACATGTTTTTATCTTATCCAATCCTTTACCTGTCTTTATTGAAGTTTTTATTATACAACTGGAATCTAAATTACAAATATCGTCTAAATTTATTTTATCATTTATATCAATTTTATTTAATAGAATTATATATTTTTTATCTTTTACATAATTCATAATCTCTTTATCTTCATCATCCAATTCTTCACTTGAATCCAGCATTAATATGACTAAATCAGCTTCATCTATCTTTTGTTTAGATCTTTCTACGCCAATTTTTTCTACCAAATCCTCCGTTTCCCTTATCCCTGCAGTATCAATTACCTTTATAGGAATTCCATCTATATTCATATATTCCTCTATAACATCCCTTGTTGTACCTGGTACATCTGTAACTATTGCCCTATTTTCTCTAATTAAAGAATTTAAAAGTGAGGACTTACCTACATTAGGTTTTCCTACAATTACTGTATTCAATCCATCTCTGACTATCTTACCTTCTTCCGCAGTGCTTAATATATGATTTATTTCGTCTAATATTTCCTGTAATCTCATGGAAACCTTATCTGATGTCATTTCTTCTAAGTCTTCTTCAGGATAGTCCACTGTAGCCTCTATATGTGCAATTACCTCTAAAAGCTTTTCTCTAAGTGCGTTAATTTCTTTAGAAATCTTACCAGTAGACTGCTGTACAGCTGACTTCATCGAAAGTTCAGTTTTTGCTCTAATTATATCAATTACCGCTTCCGCCTGACTTAAATCTATCCTTCCATTTAAAAATGCCCTTTTTGTAAACTCTCCTGGCTCTGCAATTCTAGCTCCAGATTTAATAACTTCCTCGAGTACTTTCTTAGTTGCCACAACTCCACCGTGACAATTTATTTCAACTGTATCTTCTGAAGTATAACTTTTAGGGGACTTCATAAAACTAACAAGTACTTCATCTAGTAATTCACCAGTACTTTTTTCTACTATATAACCATATCTCATAGAATAAGGCTTCATATCAATCAAATTTTTATTATTTTTTCCTTTAAATATACTATTAACTATTTTAAGTGAATCACAGCCTGAAATTCTTATAATCGATATGCCACCTTCACCTAAAACCGTAGCTACAGCTGCTATTGTATCAAACTCTTTCATCATTTCACTTCCTCAAAATATAATTTATCTGATGGCTACCTACTGTAACACTCCCACTTCTATCAAAGTGGGAGCTAACAGTAGCTAAGCCCCTAGATAATTCATCTAAACTTAGTGAGAGAAACAAAACTCTAAAGAGAAAGCAACTATCAGCAAATCAAAGATTTGGAACATTTGCTTTTCCCACTAAGTAAGATTTATTGATAAATATACTTCTACACATAAGATAATCTAAATCTAGCTAACGTTTAAAATTATTTTGTATCTCTCATTTATTTTTCTAAATGTAAAAAAGAAAGCCTTTAGGCTTTCTTTAAATCCACTACAACTCTTCTAAAGGGTTCCTGACCTTCGCTATATGTATTCACATAAATATTATTTTGAAGGGCAGAATGAATTATTCTTCTCTCGTAAGGATTCATTGGTTCTAACTTAATTATTCTACCTGTCCTCTTAACCTTCTCAGCTACTCTTCTAGCAAGTCTCTTTAGAGTTTCTTCTCTTTTAAATCTATAATTTTCTGTGTCTAAAACAACTCTCTTATATTCTGTATCATGATTTTTATTTATTACAAGACTTACAAGATACTGAAGTGCATCTAACGTTTCTCCCCTATATCCTATAAGTATTCCCATTTCTTGACCAGTTAAATATATTTTTATGCCATTTTTGTCTTCTTTTATTTCTATTTCAGCCTCTACCTTAATTTTATCTAAAATACTTCTCAAAAATGTTTTAGCTTCATTTATATAATCTCTCTTAACCGTAACTCTTATTTTGGCTGGCCTCGTTCCTATAATATTAAAAAAACCTTTATTGCCTTCATCTAAAACTTCCATTTCCACTTTATCTTCTTCAACTTTTAATTCAGAAAGTGCAGTTTTAAATGCATCCTCTACTGTCTTCCCAGTCGTTTCTATAAAATCCATAACACATGGCCACCCCCTAAGCCTTAATATTTCCTTTTTTCATTTCAATCTTTTTCAAAACAACAGTTTGTGCTATTTGAATTAAATTACTAACAACCCAATAAAGTACTAAAGCTGCTTTAAACTTTATACTCATAAATACCATGACTGCAGACATTGCTATATTCATTGTCTTTGCCTGCTTTGCTTGTTCGCTATTACCTGACATCATCAAATATCCTGATAAGAAAGTAGTTACGCCCGATAAAATAGCAAGGAATATATCTGTTTTAGCTAAATCCCCTATCCACAAAAAACTAACGCCATTTATTCCTGATAGATTATTAAAAACATAATAGAGAGCTATTAGAATAGGCCATTGAATTAGAAGTGGTAAACATCCACTAAAAGGACTTGCTCCTTTTTCTTTATATAATTTCATCATTTCTTGCTGTGCTTTTTGAGGATCTTTTTTATATTTCTCTTGTAGCTTTTTTACCTCTGGCTGAATTTCATTCATTATAAGTGAAGATCTTGCTTGTTTTATACCTAGTGGAAGTATTATAATTCTAATTATTATAGTCATTAAAATTATTGCGATACCATAAGACATATTCTGATTAGGTATGACGGAAGTTACACTATGATGTAAAAACTCAAAAAACTGAACAAAAGCATTATTTAGATATTGCAAAATATTAAACCTCCCGAAATTTATTTAACTGGGTCATATCCTCCCTTGCAAAATGGATTACACCTCAATATTCTCTTTATAGACATAAATCCACCTTTTATAGTACCATATTTTTGCAATGCTTCTACTGTATATTGTGAACAAGTAGGGTAAAATCTACAACATGGACCCTTCAAAGGTGATATATATTTCATATACAATTTAACTAAAAAAATTAAAAATTTTTTCATTTATTATACAAACCTGCTTTTTTAATTAAATTTTTCATGGAATTCTCTATTTCTATATAACTTTTACCATTTGACAAATTCCTAGCTATAAATACTAAATCATATCCAACTTTTATGTCTTCAATATTCAACCTAAAATTTTCTTTAATTAATCGTTTAATTCTATTTCTAATAACACTCTTTCCTACCTTCTTACTCACTGATATACCTAATCTATTTATACCCTTTTTATTTCTGTAGATATATAATACTAATAGATTATTAGAAAAAGATTTTCCTCTTCTATACACAGCTCTAAATTCTGCATTCTTTTTTATTCTGTAAACATCCATATGTTTTGCTCCTTTTTTCTGCTTGCAGAAAAAGGCCACAAAAGCGGCCCTTATGCTGTTAATCTCTTTCTACCTTTTTGTCTTCTTCTTCTAATAACATTTCTTCCTGACAAAGTTCTCATTCTTTTTCTAAAGCCATGCTCTCTTTTTCTTTGTTTCTTTTTTGGTTGATAAGTCATCCACATACTATAACACAACTCCTTTCCAATTTAGCATTTATTTTTTCTTTACTTATTATATATAGAGCGCAACAAATACATTACTCTCATGTAAACTAACATTTATAAAAGCAATCAATTCACCTAATTATAAATCCTAAAGTTTTACTATTAAATTATATATTCACTAAGTTACAATGTCAATACAAAATGAAGACTACAAAAATGGATAAAAAACATTACCTGTTAATATTTTTTATCGGTTTTTGTGGATAACTTCTTGAATAGGTAGTTAGGTTTTGATATTATAAATAGAGACCTGTTAATAACTTTAAAAATATATAACTTATCCACAACTGTGGATAAAAATGTGCATAAGTTGTTTTATTTTATATAAACTTCCTATTCATTTATACATTTTTAACTATTTTACTAACATTATTCATTGTAGATAATGTTAATATTTATTTTACGGTTATTGTTTATAACTTTTTTTATTTAAAAGATATAAACATATTTATAAACATGTGAATATTTTTATAAACATATGTCAAGAAAATATAATGACGTTTATAATCATGTAAATATGTTGTGAATTATTTTTCTAAGACTGGAGGATACAAAATGAATGCCCATCCAAAAGAAATATGGGAACAATCTTTAAACATAATAAATGGTGAAATTACTGAAGTAAGCTTTAACACATGGATTAAAAGTATTACTCCTGTATCTATTGAAAATGACACCTTCATATTAAGTGTACCAAATGACCTTACCAAAGGCATATTAACTAGTAAATATAAAAATTTAATAGCTAATGCTCTAAAATTAATTACTTCAAAAAAATATAACATTAAATTTTTAATTGCCTCTGAATCAGAAGAAGCTTTAACATTAGACAATACTAATAAAAGACACAATAAAAATTCCGTATTGGTAAATGATGAAATGTCAACCATGCTAAATCCAAAATATACTTTTGATTCCTTCGTTATAGGTAATAGCAATAGATTCGCTCATGCAGCTTCACTTGCTGTAGCTGAATCACCTTCAAAAGCATATAATCCCCTATTCATATATGGAGGCGTAGGACTAGGCAAAACTCATTTAATGCATGCTATAGGACACTACATATTAAACAATAATAGTAAATCTAAAGTAGTATACGTTTCATCTGAAAAATTTACAAACGAACTTATAAATTCAATAAAAGATGATAAAAATGTAGAATTCAGAAATAAATATAGAAATATAGATGTACTCTTAATAGATGATATACAATTTATTGCAGGTAAAGAAAGAACCCAAGAGGAATTTTTTCATACCTTTAATGCATTATACGAGGCTAATAAACAAATAATTCTATCTAGTGATAGACCACCAAAAGAAATCCCTACATTAGAAGATAGACTTAGATCTAGATTTGAATGGGGACTTATAGCAGACATTCAACCACCAGACTTTGAAACTAGAATGGCTATATTAAAAAAGAAGGCAGACGTCGAAAATTTAAATATTCCTAATGAAGTAATGGTGTATATAGCTACTAAAATTAAATCCAACATTAGAGAACTTGAAGGTGCGCTAATAAGAATAGTCGCTTTCTCCTCACTTACAAATAAAGAAATAAGTATAGATTTGGCAGTAGAGGCTTTAAAAGATATAATTTCAAGCAAACAATCAAAACAAGTTACTATAGACTTAATACAAGATGTAGTTGCCAACTATTATAACTTAAAAGTAGATGATTTAAAATCTGCAAGAAGAACAAGAAATGTAGCTTTTCCAAGGCAAATAGCTATGTACTTGTGTAGAAAACTTACAGATATGTCTTTGCCAAAAATCGGAGAAGAATTTGGTGGAAGGGATCATACTACCGTAATACATGCCTATGAAAAAATATCAACTAATTTAAAACAAGATGAAAGTCTTCAAAATGCTATAGGCGATTTAACAAAACGACTAAATCAAAATTAAATATCAACAACTGTTAATATTATTTAGTAATAACACTGTGCATAAAAAATATTAATATTTTTTTTTCTAATTATGTGGATAACGTCAATTTTTATCAATTACTTATCCACAATTATTTTTCGCATTTTTTTACCCTATATCAACGCATTCAAAGGTTATCCACATAATCACAGCCCCTACTACTATTATTACTAAATTTAATTAATTATCTATATTCTATATATCTTTCTACATTGTGAATAAAGGAGGACATTAAATGAACTTTATATGTACAAAAACAGAATTACAAGAAGCTATTTCAATAGCACAAAAAGCTATTACAGGGAAATCCAGTATGCCAATATTAAATGGTCTACTTATTACAACCTGTAAAAACCAAATTAAATTAACTGGATCAGATATAGACCTCAGTATAGAAACAAAAATAAATGCAGAAATAAAAGAAGAGGGATCCGTAGTAGTTGATTCTAGATTATTTGGAGAAATTATAAGAAAATTACCTAATGACAATATAAATATTTCTACTACAGAAAATAATTCAATAGAAATAATATGTCAAAAATCTAAATTTAATCTAATTCATATGAATGCAGAAGATTTTCCTGAAATACCTAATATAAATGAAAATATTATTTTCTTAATACCTCAAAAAATACTAAAAGATATGATAAAAAGTACTATTTTTGCTGCAGCTCAAGATGAAACTAGACCTATACTTACAGGAATTTTATTTGAAATCAAGGACAAAAAATTAAATTTAGTAGCATTAGACGGATATAGATTAGCTTTAAAATCAGAATATCTTAATACAGAAAACATAATAAATGCTGTAATTCCAGAAAAAACTTTAAGTGAAGTTTCTAAAATCTTAGAAGATAATGATAAAAATGTAAATATAACTTTTACACCTAATCACATACTTTTTAATTTAGATAATACTAAAATTATATCTAGATTACTGGAAGGTGAATTTATAAAATATAATTCTATAATTCCAGATGAATTTAATTTACAAGTAACAGCTAAAAGAGAAGAACTTTTAAGTTGTATTGAAAGAGCTTCACTAATGGCTAAAGACAGTAATACCAATTTAATAAAATTAGAAATAGAAGAAAACAACATGATAATAACTTCAAATTCTCAATTAGGAATGGTCAGAGAAGAACTAAACATATTATTGCAAGGAGACACACTAAAAATTGCATTTAATTCAAAATACTTAATAGATGTCTTAAAAATAATGGACGAAGAAGAAATCATCATGAAATTCTCTAGCAGCGTAAGTCCATGCGTAATTAAAAATAAGGATAAAGATAATTGTACTTACTTAGTACTTCCTGTAAGGCTCTTAAACAATTAAAAATAAAAAAATTGGAGATAATAGAAAATGAATGAAATTAAAATTAATACAGATGTAATAAAATTAGATTCTTTTCTAAAATGGTGTGGGGCTGTTTCACAAGGATCTGAAGCTAAAATGTTTATAAAAGATGGAATGGTAAAGGTAAATGGAGAAGTAGAAACAAGAAGAGGAAGAAAACTTTCACAAGGATTTACAGTTGAATTTCAAGAAAAAACTTATAAAATTATATAGGTGCAATTAAAAATTTAGTATTAAATGTGCATTATATATTGTGATATAATTATAAATAGGTGTTTTTATATGTATATCAAGTATTTAAAACTTATTAATTTTAGAAACTATAAAGAACTAGAAATGGAATTTGATAAAAATTTAAATGTATTTATAGGAGATAATGCACAAGGAAAAACAAATATATTAGAGAGTATATACTATTGCAGTATAGGCAAGTCACCAAGAACAAATAAGGATAAGGAATTAATAAATTGGAATGGCAAATATGCTTATATAAAAGCTGGGGTATATAGTTCATCACACAACTTAAATGATAAAAAAATAGAAATAAAGATATTCAAAGAAGGCAAAAAGGGAATAAACATAAATTCTATAAGGGTAAATAAACTGTCTGAACTTATGGGAATTTTTAATGTAGTAATGTTTTCTCCAGAAGATTTAAAAATAATAAAAGAATCTCCTTCTTTCAGAAGAAAATTTTTAGATATAGAGCTGTGTAAATTCAGTAAAAGATATTATTATAACTTAGTTCAATATAACAAGGTTCTAAGTGAAAGAAATTTATTACTTAGAAAACGGAATAACAGTAATAGTGATATTCTTGATATATATGATATCCAGTTGTCTAAATATGGTGCAGTTATAATAGATCTCAGAAATAAATACATAAACAAACTTAGCAAAATGGGTAAAATTATTCATGAAGATATAACTTCACAAACTGAAAAAATAGAATTTAAATATGTAACATCTATAACAGACTTAGATAATATAGAAAACAGCTTGTTTAAAGTTTTGGAAACTAATAGGCAAAGGGATATAGAAAAAGGTATTACCCTCTATGGTCCACATAGGGATGATTTTGTTACGAGCATAAATGGTATAAACGTAAGAAACTTCGGTTCCCAAGGACAACAAAGGACATCAGTTCTAACTATGAAATTTGCGTCTCTTGAAATAATAAAAGAAATTACAGGAGAATATCCCGTTTTATTACTGGATGATGTTTTATCTGAACTAGATGCAAATAGACAAAAGTATATATTAAATTCTATAGATGAAATACAAACATTTATAACGGGTACAGGAATTGGCGACATTAAAAAAAATGTAAAAAAAGAAAATCAAATATTTATTGTAAAGAGTGGAAAGATGAATAGAATTTAATTTTGAAAGGAGATTGTTATGTTTTTACATTTAGGTGAAAATATAGTTGTTCCGATAAAAGATATAATTGGAATATTTGATATTGAAACTTCAACATATAATTCTGATACAACCCAATTTTTAAGAATGGCTGAAGAAGATGGATTTGTTCAAAAAATTACAAAAGATAAACCTAAATCATTCATTATTGCGGAAGTAAATAAAAAAAGTAGAATTTATTTATCACCTATATCTTCATCCACACTAGCTAAAAGGTCAGAAATTTTATGTTACGAACTCTAAAATAGGAGGATATAGGTATGATGCAAGAAAAAAAGCAAACTTATGATGAAAATCAAATACAAGTATTAGAAGGTCTTGAAGCTGTTAGAAAAAGACCTGGAATGTATATTGGAAGTACTAGTTCTAGGGGGCTTCATCATTTAGTGTATGAGATAGTTGATAATAGCATAGATGAGGCATTGGCAGGATATTGCGATAAAATAAATGTAATTATACATAAAGATAATTCTATAACAGTTACGGATAATGGTAGAGGAATGCCTGTTGGAATGCACCATAAAATGAAGAAACCAACTGTAGAAGTTATAATGACTATACTACATGCAGGAGGGAAATTTGGTGGTGGAGGATACAAAGTTTCCGGCGGACTTCATGGAGTTGGAGCATCAGTTGTAAATGCTTTATCTGAAATCTGTGAAGTTGAAGTAAAAAGAGAAAGCCATATATGGAGACAGGTATTTAAAAGAGGAAAAGTAGCAAGCGGACTTGACATAATAGGTGATAGTGAGGAGCACGGAACAAAAATTCACTTTAAACCAGATGCAGAAATATTTGATGAAATAGAATATGATTATGATACATTGGCTCAAAGGCTTAGAGAATTGGCATTTTTAAACAAGGGTATAAAAATAAGGTTAGAAGATGAGAGAGATGATAAAGAAGAAATATTTCACTATGAAGGTGGAATAAAGTCCTTTGTAACTTATCTTAATAGAAATAAACAACCAATTCATAAAGAGCCTATATACGTAGAAGGCAAAAAAGATGACTACTCTGTAGAAATTGCTATTCAATACAATGATGGGTATACTGAAAATATTTTTGCTTTTGCTAATAACATAGATACAGTAGAAGGTGGAACTCATTTAGCTGGATTTAAGTCAGCACTTACTAGAGTATTTAATGATTATGCAAAAAAATTTGGTATATTAAAAGAAAATGATAAGAACCTATCAGGAGAAGATATAAGGGAAGGCCTTACTGCAGTTATATCTGTAAAACTTGTAGACCCTCAATTTGAAGGCCAGACGAAAACAAAACTAGGAAATAGTGAAGTGCGTGGTATAGTTGACAGCATAATGGGAGAGTCCTTAAATAATTTTTTACAGGAAAATCCTCAAGTAGCAAAGATGATACTTGATAAATCACTTATGGCATCACGTGCTAGAGAAGCGGCAAGAAAAGCAAGAGAGCTTACAAGACGTAAATCTATACTTGAAAATACTTCTCTTCCAGGAAAATTAGCAGATTGTTCATCTAAAGATCCTTCTGAATGTGAAATATATTTAGTCGAGGGTGATTCTGCAGGTGGATCTGCAAAACAAGGTAGAAATAGAAAATTTCAAGCTATACTTCCGCTACGTGGTAAAATAATGAATGTTGAGAAACAAAGGCTTGACAAAATACTTGGCTATGAAGAAATAAGAGCTATGATAACGGCATTTGGAGCAGGTATAGGAAAAGACTTTGATGTAAATAAAATAAGATACAATAAAATAATAATAATGACAGATGCAGATGTAGATGGTGCGCACATAAGAACATTATTACTTACTTTTTTCTTCAGATATATGAAGGAACTTGTTGAAAAATGTCACGTTTATATAGCTCAACCACCTTTATATAGAGTAGCTAAAGGGAAGAAGGAATACTACGCATATTCAGATGATGAATTAGATGTATTGCTTACTGAAATAGGTGGGAAAGACAGTAATGTAGATATACAAAGATATAAAGGACTTGGAGAAATGGATTCAGAGCAACTTTGGGATACTACAATGAATCCTGAAACAAGGACTCTTATTCAAGTAAATGTAGAGGACACTATGGCTGCTGATGAAATCTTTACTATACTTATGGGTGACAAGGTAGAACCTCGTAGAAATTTTATACAAGAAAATGCTAAAAAAGTTGTAAACTTAGATATATAAGTAGAGAGGTGTAATAGATGTTTGATGAAGGAAAAATTTTACCAGTAGACATAAGCCGTGAAATGAAAAAAAGTTATATAGACTATGCCATGAGTGTTATTGTAAGCCGTGCACTTCCAGATGTACGTGATGGATTAAAGCCAGTTCACAGAAGAATACTGTACTCTATGTATGAGTTAGGACTTACTCCTGAAAAGGGATATAGGAAGTGTGCAAGAATTGTAGGAGATGTTTTAGGTAAATATCATCCACATGGAGATACAGCAGTTTATGATGCTCTAGTTAGATTGGCACAAGACTTCTCTATTAGGTATACTCTAGTTGATGGTCATGGAAATTTTGGTTCAGTAGATGGAGATAGTGCGGCAGCAATGAGGTATACTGAAGCTAAAATGAATAAGATAACACTTGAAATGCTAAGGGGAATAAATAAAAATACAGTAGATTTCGTTCCAAACTTTGATGGTGAAGAAAAAGAACCTTCAGTTTTACCTTCAAGATTTCCTAATTTGCTTGTAAATGGTTCTGCTGGAATAGCAGTAGGTATGGCTACAAATATACCACCTCATAATCTTACTGAAGTTATAAATGGTGTCATAATGATAATAGACAATCCAGATATAACAATTAGTGAGCTTATGACATCTATAAAAGGTCCTGATTTCCCAACTGCAGGAATAATAATTGGCACATCAGGTATAAGAAGTGCCTATGAAACTGGAAGAGGAAAAATATTAGTAAGGGCTAAAGCTGAAATTGAAGAAGTTAAAGGTAGAAACAGAATAATAATAACTGAAATTCCATATCAAGTTAATAAATCAAAGCTTATAGAAAATATGGCTGACCTTGTTAAGAATAAAAAGATAGATGGAATATCTGATATTAGAGATGAATCAGATAGAGATGGAATGAGAATAGTTATAGAATTAAAAAGAGATGCAAATCCTAATGTAACTCTTAATCAGCTGTACAAACATACAAGGATGCAGGATACTTTTGGAATTATAATGATTTCTCTTGTAAATAATGAACCCAAAGTACTGAATTTAAAGCAGATGCTTGTATATTATTTACAATTTCAAGAAGAAATTGTAACTAGAAGAACTAAATTCGATTTAGACAAAGCTCAAGCTAGAGCTCATATTCTAGAAGGATTAAAAATAGCATTAGATCATATAGATGAGGTAATACATCTAATAAGATCATCTAAAACTGCAGAGAATGCAAGGAATGGGTTAATGTCTGAATTTAGTCTTTCAGAAAAACAGGCTCAAGCTATCTTGGATATGAGACTTCAAAGACTTACAGGTCTTGAAAGAGAAAAAATTGAAAATGAATATAATGAATTGATGGAAACAATAAAACATCTCAAGGAAATACTAGAAAATAAAGAATTGCTGCTGAAGATAATTAAAGATGAATTAATTGAGATAAGAGATAAATATGGTGATGAAAGAAAAACTGAAATACAGATAAGCAATGATGATATAAATATTGAAGATCTTATTGAAGAGCAGGAAGTAGTAATAACGCTAACTCATTCAGGATATATAAAAAGAATTTCTGCTGATACCTATTCTTCCCAAAGAAGAGGGGGAAAGGGAATACAAGCAATGTCTACAAAAGAGGATGACTTTGTAGAGCACATATTTATTACATCAACCCATAATAATATTTTATTTTTCACTAACAAAGGTAAAGTATACAAATTAAAGGGTTATGAAATTCCTGATGCGGGTAGAACGGCTAAAGGAACAAATTTAGTTAATTTAATACCTCTACAAGGAGACGAACAAATTCAAGCAGTTATATCCTTTAAGGAAGTTGATAAGGACAATTATTTTATCATGGCTACTAGATATGGATTGATAAAGAAGACTAAGATAAGTCAATATGCTTCTATAAGAAAAAATGGATTAAATGCTATAAATTTAAAAGATGAAGATGAACTTATAGGAGTTAGAATGACTACGGGTGAGAGTGAAATTCTTATTTTCACTAAAAATGGATATGCTATAAGATTCAGTGAAGATGATGTAAGACCTACGGGAAGAAATACAACGGGAGTAAGAGCCATAACTTTAAGAACTGGTGATATAGCTGTAGCTATGGATATCGTAGATAAGTCTCAAGATGTTCTCGTAATTAGTGAGAATGGATTTGGTAAAAGAACTCCAGTATCCGAATACACTATTCATAGAAGAGGTGGAAAAGGAATTATCACTTACAAAGTTACAGAAAAAACCGGCTTAATAGTTGGTGCTAGAGTTGTAAAAGATGAGGATGAAATGATGCTCATAAATAGCAGTAATGTAGCTATAAGGCTCAATGTATCTGAGATTTCTGTTACAAATAGAAATACTATGGGAGTTACTCTTATGAGAACAGATGAAGAACAAAGGGTTGTTGCAATTGCTAAGATAAATTGCAGTGATGATACAAGTGATAATACAAGTAATGATATAGATGATAAAAAAGTAGAAGAATAATAAGTCCATTTAGATTAAATAGTATTAAATGGTTTAAATAAAATAAATACTAGTGTCTTGATTAGGATACTAGTATTTATTTTGTTATATTAAAAAAGCAACATAACCTAGTGTGTCAGTATAAGAATACTTAAGGAATAAGTATTATAGTGTATGTATTATAAGGTAATTTTATATAATGGTGATATTTTTGAATTATGCATATACGTAATGTGTTAGAATAGCAACTGTCGTCATCAAGCGAAGATATTAATTTGAGAATATCAATTGTAATGTCTCGTGCAATTCAAAATTACGTTTTGAAAAAAAGATGTTGACAAAGTAAGAAATAGATGATATACTATAAAAGCTGTCGAAGTGAGACGGCAAAATGATCCTTGAAAATTAAACAGAGGAAGATATAAGTACAACTTATTTAGAATAAACCAGCAATTCTTTTGAGCTGTGAGAGCAGCTAAAAAAGTAATTTCGTAATAAGAAGAGTCAATACAAACTTTTAAATTAAGAGTTTGATCCTGGCTCAGGACGAACGCTGGCGGCGTGCTTAACACATGCAAGTCGAGCGATGAAGCTCCTTCGGGAGTGGATTAGCGGCGGACGGGTGAGTAACACGTGGG